>JBGCFJ010000830.1:0-16615 GCA_045106885.1 Saprospiraceae bacterium | reverse complement strand
CAATTTATTTTTTGTGGTGACGAAGCTACGCTCCTTAAAGGAATTTTGGGTTAATTACTCCTACAGACGGGGTCAGAGCGCTGCTCTTTTAGTAAAAACCAAGGAGCGTAGCTTCGAAACTGTCTGTAGGGATTGCTGAATGTCCATTTTTCCTTTAAGGAGCGTAGCTTCGGCACGATATAAAATAGCAACTATTTTAAAAGGGTCTTGATTACGGTCAATGTTTAAAGTTTCGCCTATAATCGCTTCATAATTACCTTTTGCGGTGGGGAAATAGCGGTCGGCTAAAGATTTAGTCAATATTATTTCATTCGTTTCATCCAATGGCGTCAAATCCTGACTAGCAAGTAGTTTAAAATCGAAAATTTCTAAAAAATGCTCATCTACCCAAAGTCCTGGTTCTACGGGTTCTATTTTATCCCCTTTGATAACCATGACATCAGCGCTATAGCCAATCCGAGTAGTATTTTTAATCTCAGGAAAATCTTTCTGCATCGTGGGACCAATAGCAGGATAAGTTATCGTTCCTTTCTGGACGGATTTTTCGTCTTGGAATCGTTCGTTTACAACTCGATAGATGTTTTCTTTTTGGCTATGAAAATCATCATAACTCAGCTCGAAATTAACGTATTGTAAGAGTAGAATACAGGCTGCCATACCAATGGTCAGTCCGCTAATTAGGATAGTAGATTGCGTTTTGTTTTTAAACAAGTTACGCAGGGCGATTTTAAGGTTGTTTTGGAACATGGTTGTATGTTTAATATAACTTAGGATTCTGGCTTCAATAGTTAATTATTATTCTTTCCTGCTCAGGCTGGAAGCCTAAGCTACAAATCATTCCGAACGTAAAGTTTTTACAGGATTAGCAATAGCCGCTTTCATGCTTTGCATACCAACCGTTAATAACGCTACCCCAATGGTCAATACACCTGCTATCAAAAATACGCCCGCACCAATATCTATCCGATAAGCATAATTAGTGAGCCATTCTTCCATCAGATAATAAGCTAATGGACAGGCTAGTAGTAAAGCAATGCCTATTAATTTCAAAAAGTCTTTTGATAACAGACCAACAATGCCCGCTACACTTGCGCCCAATACTTTACGGATGCCAATTTCTTTCGCTCTTTGTTCCGTGGAGAATACGGCTAAACCAAATAAACCAAGAGCAGAAATAAAAATAGCTAAGCCTGCTAATAATTGAAAAAGTTGGGCATTTTTTTGGTCACTTCTGTAAAGTTGGTCAAAGGAGTCATCCATAAATCGGTATTCGAATGGCAATTCTGGATGGTGCGTAGTCCATGCTTTTTTGGCTACTGCTAAAGCTTCAGCGACTTGTTCTTCAGTAGTTCTAACTAAAAGCGTACTATGCGACCATTGATTATTATAAAAAACCAAAGGTTTAATTTTTTCCCGCATATTGCGGTAATGAAAATCTTTGACGATACCGACAATTTGACCATCCGTTCCTTGAAAGTGAATATTTTGTCCAATGATAGGTGCTTTGATTTGGAATTGTTTAATGGCTGTTTCATTGATTAAAATATTATTTAAATCTGATTGATTGTCGGGTAAGAACCAGCGACCATCCACTATTTTCAATTCCATTAATTCTTGATAATTTGCATCTACAGAAAATTGTCCGACTCTTAAATCTGAGCCTTCTGGTTTGCCTTTCCAATCAAAATTTCTAGTAGAAGTACTGCTCTTCATATCTATAATCGAACCATTGGAAGTTGCAGTATGGAGTACCGCAGGAGCCGCCGCCAAAGTTTGCTGCATCGCCTTTAGCGTATTTTGCCTTTCTTTATTATAAGCCATACTAAATTCGAAAACGTGTGATTTATTATAGCCCAATTCTTTTTTACGAATATAATCTTGTTGCTGAAATAATATCATGGCAATGATAATCAAGCCTACCGTGATGGCAAATTGTGTAACAACTAAGCCTTTCCTAAAAGTGGTATTTTTAATTTTTAAGATGTTCTCTCCTTTTAAGAAATTGTTAGGAGAGAATTTTGTTAAAAACATAGCAGGGTAAATACCCGATAGCAAAATGGTGAGGATTAAAGTCCCTCCCAATACAGTTAAAATTGTTGGATTAGAAAGGTCTAATTGAAAGGTTTTCTCTGCAAATCCATTAAAAAATGGCATGCCTAATTGTACCAATGAAGCAGCTATGATTAAAGAAATAGCAGTCGTAATCAAACTTTCCGCAAAAAAGAGTTGAAAAATCTGCTTGCCTTCTGCACCAATAATTTTGCGAACACCAACGTCTTTAGTTCGCATTCCTGCTTGGGCAGTCGTCAAACTCACATAATTGATGCCTGCCAAAAATAAAATCAATAAACCTATAAAACCAATGATATAAACCATTTGACTATTGCCTGTTAACATAGCTTCAGAAGAACGGCTTTCATCAAAATGCACCGAAGTTAAGGGTTGTAAAGTATAAGTCTGTTCTTCGTTTTCTATTTTTGTGTTAACTGCAAGTGTTAAGTTTTTGCCAAAATCAGTAGGATTTGCCTTTGGAAATAATTTAACGAAAGTGAGGTTATTCGCATTATTCCAAGAAACATCCGATCTATTTTGAGGAATAGATAGATAATAACTCATTGGCAGTATCATCTCATAAGAAAAACTAGAATTAGCTGGATGATTTTCTATGACTGCTTGGACTATAAATTCTGTGGTATCAATTAGGAAAGATTCACCGACTACATAAGATTCACCTAGTAGTTTTTCCGCAAAATCACGCGTAATAATAGCATGGTGAATATTAGCTTCAAAACCTTCTGGGCTACCACTTAAAAATTGATGCTCAAATACGTCAAACCAATCTTGATTGACATAAGTATAACGTTTGCCTTTCAGTTTTAGACCTCCTTTTTTTAGCGTAAAAGGTCGCCATCTATTTTCCAATAAAGTCGCTGTTTTTAAAACGCCTGGCACTTCATTCTTGATAACCTCTACGATTGGGAAGGGGGTTTGGGCCATTTTCCAATCGGTTCCATCTTCAAATTTCCAGTTATTATTGACTCGATAAATATTTTCGACATTTTGATGGTAATTATCAAAATTCATTTCGTTTTGCGCCCATAAAAAAGCAAAAATGGCAGCGACCATTCCTAAAGTCAATCCTGTAATATTAATGGCGGTAAAAGTGCGGCGACGAAGGAGGGAACGAAAGGCAATTTTTAAATTATTTTGAAACATCATACTATCTATTTTTAGTGACTTGGTAGATAGAATTCAATGTTTATACCAAAATAATAAGGTGCTGATTATCAATTATTTATAAAAAATATTTTAAATTAAAAATAAAATAAGTTGTCCAAATTCGGACAAGGAGTGTTCATTTATGGTCAGCATTTAGTAGTAGTCGATATTTCGAGTTTCCAAGTCTACTCCGATTTCATCGGAGACTCGGAATCGTTATCTCGTCGTCTCCTGACGACCAAAATAACGCTAATTTTTGTAAATTACAGTCGTCAGGAGACGACCAGATAATCGTATCGAGTCTGGAGGAGGTACTTACAATAGTGTTTTAAACATAGTTTTAATTATATTTTTCTACGGACAATACTATCTTCCGCTGTATCAATTCTTCTCCAACTTGTATCACTAGGAAATAAATCCCATTTCCAAGGTCTCTATTTTGATAAAGAGCCTGATGCGTACCAGCAGTTTTGTTTTGTTTAGTTAATAGGACTTCTTGAGTGCGTCCTAACATATCTACCATATAAATACTTACTTGATTCGCTATTGGTAAAGTGTAATCAATTGTAAAATTAGTCGCAAATGGATTGGGGTAAATTTTAACCTTTACACCTTGGTTCAATATTAATGAAGGCGTAGCTATAGTTGGAGCAATCCGTTCAGTAGTAGGTATATCTATTAAGGTAGCCTCATCCGTACAACCTTCAAGAAGTGCTAGAAAATCCGACCCTCCTTCAGCATAAAACCCTGGCTCTAATTGAATATAATTATTAGATTTAAAGGTAACATTTTGCCCCTCTTCTATATTTACATCTCCTGCTCCAGTTAGATTCCCTGCGATAATATAATCTGAGGTGTGGGTTAAAGTCGGTAAATTATTCGTATTTTCATACGCTACTAAATTTCCTTCTGGGCAACAATCTTCGCCTATCATAATGGTAAAATTAAAGGTATCCTTACAACCATTTCCATCGGTACCAATGACTTCATAAGTAGTGGTTTGCATCGGTGTAATCAAAACGGTAGTACCTGCTGCCGTATTCAAATCTTCAATTGGTGACCAAATATAACTCATTGCTCCTTCTGCTGTGGAAGTAATAGATTGCCCTAAACAAAAGGAGGTATTACCTGGAGAAACCGTAACATTTGGTGCTGATTGAACAGTAATTTCTGCCGTTCCAGTTTGATTTTGAGCAGGATAATTACTATCTGTGACACTGATTAAAGTATAAGTAAAAGTCCTTGCATTATTAGTAGGAACAAGTACACTTACTTGGTTGCCCGCAGTTGTACTAATCGTTTGATTTGCCCCATTATTTATTTTGTAAATAAACGTATAAGGGGCACTGCCTTCATTTCCTGTAAAAGTAATTTCAGGAGTCGAAGCATTTTGACAAACCGTAGTCGTACCACTAATTTCAGCAGCAGGCAGAGGAGGCGCATCTATAGAAATTGTACTCGTTCCACTTTGAATTTGTACACAATTATTCGCATCCGTTACACTTTTTAACGTATAAACAAAAGTTCCTTCTGTGGTGGTTGGATGAGAGATAGTAGCTATCCCTTCCGCATTAGAAGTAATAGACTGATTCGTTCCATCATTCATGGTATAAACAAAAGTATAAGGCGCTTTTCCATCTGCTCCAATCAAGGTTATTTCAGGTGTGAGGTCGTTTCTAAACGCATTGGCTGTCGTTGTATTAATGGCGGCATTTGGTAAGGTGTTAATCGTAATGACTGCCGAACTAGTTTGACTTTGGGCACAACCATTAGCATCTTCCACATTTAACAAAGTATAAGTAAAAGTATCTGCTTGACTAGCATCTTGTTCAATTTCTATAAAATCGCCAACCGTTGTGGTGATTGTTTTTGCTTCGCCATCATTTATTTTAAAAGTAAAAGTATAAGGCGCAATGCCATTATACCCAGTAAATCTAACCATAGGATTTTCGCTATTTTGGCAAACTTCAGTTGTTCCACTAATATTTGCAGTTGGTAAATCCCCAACCGTAACAACTACTGAACCGCTTTGAGCTTGAGAAGCATTATTAGCATCTGCAATACTAACTAATTCATAGGTGAAAATACCAGCAGTAGTGGTTGGCTGTGCCACTGCTACAGAATTTCCTGAAGTAGTCGTTGCGGTTTGATTTTGCCCTCCATTAATCGTGTAAGTAAACGTATAAGGCGCAGTCCCTTCATTACTCGTAAAAATAATTTCTGGTGCAGTTGCATTTAAGCAAACTGTGGTTGTTCCACTAATGCCCGCAGTTGGTAAGGGAGTCACCATAATCGTTGCTGTACTATTTTGTGTCTGTGTACAAGTATTATTATCTGCCACACTTATTAATTGATATATAAAATCTCCTACATTGCTAGTTGATTGACTTACTTTTATCGTGTTTCCAATAGTTGTGGTTACGGTTTGATTCGGTCCACCATTAATCGTGTAAGTAAAAGTATAAGGGGCAGCTCCATCTGCTCCCGTAAAAGTAAGTTCTGGTGCAGTGTCGTTTTTATAAACGGAGGTTGTCTCACTAGTAGTCGCTGTCGGTAATTTATTAATGGTAATCGTAGCTGTTCCATTTTGATTTTGACTACAAGACGTTGCATCCGCTACACTAACCAAAGTGTAAGTAAAGCTACCTACGCTTCCCGTAGCTTGTTCCAAAGTAACAGTATTGCCTGTCGAAGTAGTAAGTGTTTGGGCGCTCCCTCCATTAACCGTATAAGTAAAGGTATAAGGGGCTGTTCCATTTGCACCAGTAAAGGTAATAAAGGGATTTGTAGCATTTTTACAAAGGTTAGTCGTACCACTAATAGTAGCGGTTGGTAATGAATTGACGGTAATCGTAGCTGTTCCACTTTGTGTTTGCGAACCACCATTAGCATCAGCAATCCGACTTAATTCATAGACAAAACTACCTGCAATAGTTGTGGGTTGAGCCACCGTTACCGAATTTCCAGTTGTCGTAGTAACAGTTTGTTCTGCACCATTATTCACTTTATAAGTAAACGTATAAGGCGCAACGCCTTGGTCGCTGGTAAATAAAATGGTAGGGGCTGCCTCATTTTGACAAACAATGGCTGTCCCACTCATTCCTGCTGTAGGTAAAGCATTTACTTGAATAGTCGCCGTTCCACTTTGCGTTTGTACACAATTATTGACATCAGTAACACTCAATAAAGTATAGGTAAAAGTGCCAATATCGCTTGTTGCTTGTGCTATTTGAGCGGGATTTCCTGTTGTAGTGGTAATCGTCTCAGTCGTTCCACCGTTGATTTTATAAGTAAAAATGTAAGGAGCTACACCACTTGCTCCTGTAAAGGTAATATTCGGATTCGTTGCATTTTCATAAACATCGACTGTTCCCGAAATACTTGCTGTGGGTAATTCATTGATGGTGATAGTCGCTGTTCCTGTGGCTGTTTGGGAACAACCATTGGCATCTGTTACACTAATCAAAGTGTACGTTTGAACACCAGCGTTTGCTGTCGAGGCAGTGATAGTAGTCGTATTGCTATTGGTCGTCGTAACAGTTTGATTTGCGCCGTCATTTAGTGTATAAGTAAAGGTATAGGGAGCAGTCCCACTATTTCCTACAAAAGTAATGACTGGTGCCGTTTCATTTTTACAAATAGTCGTTGTTCCTGTTATAACTACTGTTGGCAATGGACTGACGGTAATAGTTGCCGTGCCAATTTGAGCTTGTTCACAACCATTTGCATCTACTATCTTGACTAATTTGTAAACAAAAATACCTGCCGTCTCTGTATTTTGTTCGATGGCAATTGTATTTCCACTAATTGTCGTTGTCGTTTGTTCTGTTCCGTCATTTATCGCATAAGTGAAGATATAAGGTGCAGTGCCGCTTGCTCCAGTAAAAGTAACCGCAGGATTCGTTTCGCCTTGGCAAAGATTTGTTGTACCGCTGATGGTAGCGGTTGGCAAGGGATTTACTGTAATTTCAATGTCTTTTGTGCCTGTACAACCTGATGCATCTGTAGCCGTAACCGTGTAGGTGGTCGTAACTGTTGGCGTAGCAGTAACCATTGCACCTGTCGTTTGATTCAATGTTGTATTGGCTGTCCATTGATAGGTTGCGCCACCACTTGCTATCAAATCAACCGATTCGCCTAAACATACAGTCATTTTGGTGGTTGCAATACTTGGAACTAGTTCATTAGCAACTGTAATAAAATCAGTTTTGGTGATGGTTCGTTCGGTAGCTAATCCTGCATCAATGACTAAAGTAGCATCAAAAATTCCACTACTATTATAGGTAATACTTGGATTTTGTACGGTAGAAGATGCAGGTATACCTCCTTCAAAAGTCCATGCCCAAGTCGTAGGCGTTCCATCCGAGGCATCGGTAAATTGTATGCTAGAATTTAAGCAAGTTCCTGTTTTATCAGCCGTAAAATCTGTTTTTAAACTGGCTAATAAATACTGGTCAAAAGCGGTAATATTATTAAAGGTAGCTTTGTCATTCATTGCATCTACATTACTTGCTTTTGCGACTACTTGCCATGTAGTATCTGTATTGGCAGCCCTTCCATATAATAAAATCTGACTTGGGTTATTTTGGTGAACATTGGTTAAATCTTCTCCTGTTTTAAAAGTTACTGTTCCTGTAAAACTCCCTGTTCCATAGCGATGCACTGCCCAATATTGTTGGTCAAAAACGGTGGTAAGATTTGTTGGAATAGCATTTGGGGCTAAATTTATTTTAGCGACGACTACTTCTGCACTATTTTGACTACTAAAACTAGCTTCAAAATCAGTGTTCATAAAATTGATGCCACCATTAGCTTCTGTTTGGGTATTAGCGACTCCTCCACCAACAGGTGCAGTTGAAGTGATTCGGTTGCCACTATAAATCGTACCATGACTACTCCCCGTTAAATTAAAAACACTACCATAATTGGGTTCATTAAACTGGTAATAAGCAATTAAATTAGGTGTATTCCATTCTGAAGTTACGTGCATTGCTTCTCGAACTTCTTGAGTGGTAAGCGCCGTATTCCAAATTTTTGCCTCATCAAGCATGCCATCAAAAAAATATTCATTTTCGCTATCTCTACCAAATGTAACAGGCAAGCCACTATTAATATCTCCAACGTGTGCCATTGAGGTACTTTGTTCTAAAACACCATCGACATATAAGCTAATATTTCCATCTCTATCAAAAGTAGCGGCAATATGGTGCCAATGTCCATCATTCAAATCACCTGCTTGCAAATCTGCTCGATTACTACCATCGCCTACATTGACATCAATCCCTTTTCCGTCAGAACCTAAGGCAAGATTCCAACTATCCCTACTACCAGAATCCCAATCTTTATTCGAGGCAATGGAAGCGTCGTTTTGCCAGTTATCCGTTTTCATCCACAAAGCGACTGTAAAATCTGTACTTGTTCCAAATTGGAAAATAGGGTGATTGGGAACACTGACATAATCACTCGTTCCATTAAAGGAAATGGCTTTCCCTGGGGTTGTTTCTGCTACTTTACTACTTGCGCCATTAGTAGTAATTGTTTGTGTGGCAGCATCAGTAGAAACATGTTTGATGACACCATTATAATCTGCGACTCCCGCTGGTGCAAAACGCACGTAAATCGTGGTCGTATTCACATTTCCGCTACTAGGCATCAATATTAATTGATTGCTAAAATTAGCGTTTTCATTTAAAGAAATTTCAAACCCTGGCGTACAAGTTAAGATGATGTCATCCACCAAAGTTGCCCCTGCTACCGTGTATGATTTTACGGTTGAGGCAGTACCCACTAATTGATTACTAAAATCGGTTAAATTACTAATGGTAATGGTAGGTGGCGCTATTCCTATTCCTGATAAATTAAGGATAAATGGATTCGTAGTCGATGTGTTATTCGCAATACTAATATTCGCATTTTTTGCTCCCGCCGTAGTTGGCTTAAATTTGATTTCAAAAGTAGTCATTTCATCCATTGCTAAAGCTGTGGAAGCAGGACTGCTACTTACAGAAAAATCTACTGCATTTGCCCCTAATACTTCAATCACTGGCGAACCTGATAAATTTAAATTCCCTAAATCTTTGTTTTTAATTGTAAAGGTGATGCTACTATCTTGCCCTACTCGATGGCTACCAAAATCAATCGTACCATTTGCAGCAATAATAGTCGCTGCTTGGCGCAATGCTATTTCAGGTTGAACGCCTATTCCGTCTACGGTAATTTGTTTAGTAGTTGCGCCATTACTACTATGGGTAATTTCACCCGTTTGATAAGCTGCATTGGTTGGGCTAAAACGTACATAAATAGTTGTATCTGGAATTGTTCCACTGTCAGGGCTAATGCTAAGCGTATTTGGTGCAGCCACAAAACCTGTCCCACTAGTTAAAGATATTTCAAAACCTGCTGGTGGTAAGATGATTAAATCATTCGTTAAATTAGTTGCGGAAACTTGGTAAGTTATTTCACTATTGGTATTAATGGTTACATTGCCAAAAGCCAATGTTGATTGGTTAATTTCAATTTTCGGATAGGGACTTCTGGTAATTAGATATTGCTCAAATGTGGTGACACCATTAAAGGTCACTTTATCAGTAGTCGCATCTACTGAATTAGCAGTTGTCAATAAGGCCCAGTTGCCATCACTCGTCTGATTTCGGCCGTATAATTTAAGGGTAGCTGGGGCATTAGCTTCGGTAGCGCTTAAATCTTCACTTAACGTAAATGTTAGGTTTGCCTCAAAGCTACCCGTTCCATAGCGATTAACGATCCAGTATTGGTTATTCGCTGGCGTTTCATTAGCGCCGATGCCCATATTATCATTGGGCGCTAATTCTAGTTTACTAACTACTACTTCTGACCCGTTTTGGCTAATAAAATTAGTTTCAAAATTTGTATTAGGAAAGGAAATTGTCCCATTCGACTCGGTTTGAGTGCTAGAAAATCCACCACCTACGGGTTCAGTTGCGAGGCTACGAGTTGCTTGATTCACCAAAGTACCATTTAAGCCATTAATGAGGTCAGTAACGTCTCCTGAGGATTCATTAAATTGATAATAAGCCACTAAATTATCTTCCGTTCCCTTTAAAGTTAAATGTAATTCTTCTTTAATCTGATTAGCAGATAAAGCTTTTTTCCAAATTCTAACTTCATCAATTAATCCAGCATAGTCGCTGACATAGCCCGCTCCAATAAACACATTATTAGTACCAGCCGAAATATCTGTTCTAGCCCCTGTTCGTTCGTTCGTTTGCACGCCATTTATATACCATTTCACGGTCTGATTGGTCCTATCTCTGACTACCGTAATGTGTTGCCATTCGTTGAGAATTAGTGTGTGATTGGCATTTGTTGATTGATAACTTCCCGAATTGCCACCACTACTTCCATTATAAAAAGCAAGTGTTCCATTTGTATTTTGGGTAATAGTAAATTCTCCACCATACGCTTTACCGATAGGGTTTCTTCTAGAAGAGAAGCTTGCAGGTTTGATCCACATTTGAATGGTCAAATCTCCTGTAATTTGTAGCTCCGTAGGATTACCTAAATTGACATAATCACTAGAACCATCTAAATCTAAGGCGGTCCCAGGGAAACGGTCTAGTTCAAAACCAGTCGCATTGACATTGACTTGCAGTTCATTTGCCCCTGTGCTAGTATGTGTAATAAATCCATCATACAAACGTGCTTCTGTTGGCAGAAATCGAACATGAATAATTGTTTGTAGTATGCCATTTGTAGGGCTTAGAGTTAAACTATTTGTAAATCCAGTAGCACTCGTAGTTGAAATTTGATACCCTTCTGGGGCAGTAATCATAACAGCTTCACTTAAATTAGCCGCTGTTAATTGGTAACTCTTTTCAGGTGAAGTGCCGCCAACTGCGGTGTTTTTTAGTACTAAAGCGTTATTGGCTCGCATAATCGCTTGCGTGGATTTGGTGACGATATATTGTCCCCATTCTTCCACCGCAGCGGTAAAAATTACTTTATCTGTTGCGGCATCTACTGAATTGGATACCCCTACAAATTCCCATTCTTCATCCGAGCGATTGCCTCTCTTATAGAGTGCAAATAAATTGGGAATATTTGCCTCCGCAGTCGTTATATCTTGGCTGATTTTAAAGGTCAAATCAGCCGTGAAATCACCCGAACCAAAACGATGTACTGCCCAATATTCATTTCCTAAAAATTCATCTCCTGCTAAAATACCATTTAGATTATAGGGGATTTGATTGATTTTTGATGCGACTACTTCTACACCTGACTGGCTTGCAAAATTCGCCTCAAAATCGACTGCTCCAAAAGCAACAGTGCCACTACCTTCTACTGCAGTCTGACTCGTTCCACCACCAACGGGCGCGCTCGAAACTACTCTAGTTGCACCGCCTTGTAATCGAGCAGCAGCTGTTCCTGCTTTATCATAAATGTCGCCTTCTGATTCATTAAATTGATAATAAGCCAATAAATCAGCATCAGTAGTTGGGTCTTTTGTCAAGTGCATTAATTCCTTGATTTCTTGCTCACTTAAAGACCGTTTCCAAAAAGTCGCTTCATCAATGAGTCCATTAAAATATTTATAATAATTACCATACCCCATGTATAATTCACCGATAGTAGCAGGCGCATGGTCAATGGTTGATTCCCATTTTTGTTCATTCAAATAAATGGTTACTTTATTGGGGGACATCACAAAGGCGACATAAGACCATTCATCGACTTGTGGATATAAATTGGTCGCACCTGACCAACTAGAAGTAGAACCAGGCCAACGATACCATAATCTATCTCCCCAATAATTAATACCTAGTCCAATGGTTTCTTCATTACAATGCGCACACCAAATTCCATTAGAAAAAATGCCAGAAAAAGCTTGTAAACTCCCTTCTGGTTTTATCCATGCACTAAAAGAAAAGGTATTGGTCGTTACGTCAAAAGATTCGGTAATTACTCGGTCATTGGTAGCGGAATGTACTTGCAAAGCGTTTCCTGCAATTTCATCTACTTGACTACAACCATTCCCTACCGTAATCATTTTTTCAATGGTTTTGGTATAAGTTTGTCCATTTTTAGTAATAGACATCGTTACATCAAATTGTCCCGTCTGGCCAAAGACTACTTTTGGGTTTCTGACATTAGTGGCACTCACATAACTCGCATTAGGGAAAGACCACGACCAAGCTGCCTCTGCATGTTCAACTACCGAATAATCGTCAAAGTAGAAAGTGTCTCTAGCGCAATCTGTCTTTATTTTCTGTGCTGTTGGTTGGAGTAAAGCATTGGATAACTGAGGTGTATCGTATAATTCTGCTTTATAAGTTCCTCTAGAAGTCGCAATTCTTAGTTCTTTGTCTCGATAAAAAGGACGGATATATTGGTAAGACGTATTCGCTGGCATTCCGTTCATCAAGGGAATCCAATCCGCCAAAGTATTATTTCTATAAAAAACACCTCTAGTAGCCAATAAATAAATCCCTCCATCTGTTCCGTCTACTTGCATGATTTTATGCCCATCATAAGGGGTTAAGGTTGGCGTATCTAAATCTATCCAAGTCGCTCCACCATCCGTAGTTTTGGCTATTTTAATGCCGTATCTATCGCCCATTACATAAAAAATATTGGCATCTTCATTGGAAACAGAGACATTTAAAATACTAGGATTAGTGCTAAATTGGCTAGGTAGTGGAATTTCTGTAAAACTTTTTCCGCCATCTAAAGAACGATATAAATTGCCACCAGAACCATAAATAGTAGATACAAAAATAGCATCTAGATTGGCTCTCGTTAATTCTATATCCCAGATTTTTTCACTGCTAAAAGGGAACTCATAAATAGGCTGCCAAGTCACCCCAAAATCTTCTGATTTTTGTAAGACATTTTCTACGCCTAAAAAATGTGTCTCATTCGCCGATGGATGCACCCCCACATTGTTACCAGAATAGGAATGGATATTAGGGGTTAAGTTATAACTAAAGCGACTATAAGTCCCGTCTTGCGCATCAGGCATCGTGTACCCATTTACCGAACCATAGCCTTTAGAAACCATTTTATCCCCGCTCGGTTGAGCGACTAATGAGAAAGAAGGTTCTGCACCACCGAAATTAATACCTACAAAAGCTTCATAATTTTCGGACATTGCTGACGTGCCATTATGATAATGGGTAGCAGAAGAAACATCCTTATTCCAACCTTGGTCAAAACTCCAATAACTAATGGCATTTAGACCGATTGATTTGGGAGTATAATTTTCAAAATTTTCATCATCAAATAAAATGATTCCGCCATCATTCGCTACCCATAAATCTGTTCCATTAAATAAGGTTTCTTGCACATCCGGATGTCCTAAACTTCCTCCTGATTTGTGGATACTCGTAAAGCCATCTCTAGTCACCCATCTATTTTGAGTACCTCCATAAACTACATCGGGGTTGGTGTCCGACATTTCGATATCCCAATCGTAATAACCCTGACCACTATTAATACCCATATCATTATCATAATCTACCACGGTTGTCCAACTTTCTCCATCATCTGTACTCTTTAGGATTTTAGTATTTCTGCTATTATTCGCATTCGTCCAAGTTGCCCCTACAAAGGCATAAATATAATTCGCATTGCCGTCGGAAGTCGTCATTTGTCCGCCAACGGTGCTATTCGCTGCTTCTGTGGGCCAGCCTGTGGTACGCAAAGACCAAGTTTCCCCACTGTCTGTAGATTTATAAAATTCAACATTAAAAGTAGTGGTACTTTTGGTCAATGCATAAATTGTTTGCGTATCGCCTGGTTTATATCGAAGGTCGTATACTATTTTATTAGGAAGCGGAGTTGTCCAATTTGTCCCTCCATCTATCGTCTTTAAAATACCTTTATCTCCACCCGTTAATACAAAGTCAGGATTGGTCGGATGAATAATCAAGGTTTTATTATTACTCCTATAAGTATTATAAACAGAAACCCAATTGTCATTTCCCGTCGTCGTTTTAAAAACATCATCTCTAGTACATAAGTACACAATATCGGGATTAGAAGGCGCTACTTCAATATTTCTAGTTCCCATACTTGTAATCAAATTATCGGATACACTAAACCAAGAATCTCCATGATTGGTCGTTTTGAAAACTGTTCCTCCCGATTCCGTGACACAATACAAAATATCTTTATTGGATAAAGACTGGGTAATGGAATAAACATTAATATGTCTATCTACTAAATTACCACTTGTCGTTTTTTTGAAGGTTGGTCCTAATAATTCCCAATTTGTATTGTTTGTGTTATTCCTAGCGGCTGATTGCTTTTGTTGCCGTTTAAATTTAGCTCGGTCTTTTAGGATTTTCGCATTTTCTGCCTTCACTTTCTCATTAGTTGGAATGTCGATAAATCCTGCCTGATTGACATATTTATTTTGTGCTAAGTAGCCCGACAATTTTCTGAAATTTCGAGTATGTCCATTCTTTATAGTTGGATTCTTTTCTTTCCAAGCAAAATATAATTTTCGAGCATCCGCAATATTTGGATTGGCTTGATAAATCATTTTTGCCCACTCAGGCGTATTTTCATCAACTGTTACGACCTTGAATGGAAAACTAGGGGCATCCATTGGGGAAGGAAAATGATATACTTTATGATTAGCAATAGTTTTCGTTGTTTCATTTTGTGCATTTATCAAAAACACATTGGTTATCAAGCAAAAAGCAGCTAATACAATAGTTTTAAAGTTGGTCATTATGAGTAGTAAGTTTAACAGGGATAAGAAATTTCTGTGATTTTAAATATACATCAAAATTAAATGTATTTTTTTACACAAAAAATGATTTGCATCACTAGCATAGATGATTTAGTACCATCAAGCATATTGATGTATTCAAAGTGATACATTATTTGCTCTAAAATAGAAACAATGTTTTGAAACAGTTATAGGAGGTTCTTAGAGGTCGGAGTGAATTTCTTTAGAGGTAAAAGATATTAATAATTTTTCTAATGTAATAACTCTTTATAGACGGGGATTATTATATCTGAGGTTTGTAATAGACTTGTCCTTTCGCTATTTTCTACATTTTTGAGGCTATTTAATTTACATTGGTAACAATTTATAAATAATTGAATGTCAGTAAATTAAATAGCAAAAAACGTTCTTTGAAAGTAAACTTTTTAATCTAATTATTTGTTTTAATACTGTATTTAAATAAACAAAATATAGTATTATGACAGATGTATTAAACCCTATTATTCAACTGATAAAAAACTTGCCTCTGGAGCAGAGACGAGCTTTATATAGTCACCTTGAAAGCATTCAAACTGATGATGACCTTGAGTTATCTTCTATCCTAAAAATTTGTAAGTCAGAAGGTTATCATCACAGATGTCCCAATTGCCAAAGCAGTAAATTCAAAAAAAATGGTAACTATAAAGATAGGCAACGGTATAAATGCAAAACTTGTGACCGAACTTTTAACGAATTTACAGGAACGGTATGGCACTATATTCATGACAAAGGCAAATTCCGACAATATTTCCAATGTTTAGCAGAGCAAAAGACCCTATTAGAATGTACTTTAAGCCTTAAAATTTGCATGCAAACTGCTTTTAATTGGCGTCACAAAATCCTAATAACATTTGAGAGAGCAGACTTGAAACCGCTTAGAAAGCAAATACAAGCTGATGAGACTTTTGTATTAGAATCTTGTAAGGGAAACCCTAAAGATGTAGCTGAAAATCAGCGTACTGCAAGGAAAAGAGGTGGTAAGGCAAAAAATGGAGGATATTCAGATGATAATCTCTGCATTTTAGTTGCTTGTGATGAAGATAAAAACGCTGTTTTGAGACATGTCGGCAACGGAGCATTAAATAAGTCTATGGTTTTCAACGCTTTAAGCCCTCTTATTCGCAAGCAAAGAGTACATCAAGCAATTTTTGTCACAGATAGAAGCTCTTCTTTTCCTGCTTTCGCCAAAGAAAAAAGGCTCATTCATGAAACTGTAATCAGTAAATATAAGCAATATGTAAATACTCAAGGCTTTCATATTCAGTCAGTTAATGCTATTCACAGCCGTTTAAAGAAATGGCTTAAAAAATTCAATGGCGTAGCTACAAAATATATGCAGAACTACTTGAATTTCTTTAGGTTATGGGTTAAATTTACTAATTTCAAAGAACGTTTTATTTACTTTTTTAGAATGTCATTTTTCGATAAAAATGCATTTACTCGATGCCAAGACATTGCCTCTAAGTGACATTCTTCCTAGACTCAAAACTTTAGAAAATAGCGTGTCCTTTCACCAATTAGCTGGTTATCAATTAATTAAGATTTTGTGCAATTTTTGTTCAAATTCATAACTTATTGATAATCAATACTAGTTATTTTTAGCCCCAGTATTTTGGAATATTTGAAGTGAATAAAAATAACTGG
>JBGCFJ010000083.1:0-7232 GCA_045106885.1 Saprospiraceae bacterium | reverse complement strand
CGTGACGAGCAACTCGCAACTCGCAACTCGCAACTCATAAAACATGGCAAAAAAACAAGCGAAAACCTTCAACTCTTCTACAACAATTGGTCGAAAAATTTCTGGGATAGAAAAACCTGTAAAAATGGTCGCCTTAATCCTAGGTGGCGGTGCAGGTACTCGATTATTTCCATTGACAGAACAACGTTCTAAACCAGCAGTTCCAATAGCAGGCAAGTATCGCTTGATAGATATTCCTATTTCTAATTGTTTGAATTCTAATGTAACAAGGATGTTTGTTTTGACGCAATTCAATTCAGCTTCCTTGAATCAGCATATTAAAAACACTTATCATTTTGATGCATTTAGTCATGGATTCGTAGATGTATTAGCGGCAGAACAGACGAGAACCAATGAGAATTGGTTTCAAGGAACAGCAGATGCGGTGCGTCAATGTATGCCTCACTTGGCTAACCATGATTTTGATTATTTATTGATTCTCTCTGGGGATCAATTGTATCAAATGGATTTTGAACACTTTGTAAAACATCATATTGAAAGAGCAGCGGACGTTACGATTGCCACAATTCCAGTAAATGATCGTGATGCCCCGGCATTTGGTATCATGAAGGTAAACAAAAAAGGCTACATAAACTCCTTCATTGAGAAGCCTGACGCTTCTCTTTTATCGGAGTGGCAATCGGAGGTCCCGCAAAAAGACCAAGCTGCGGGCAAATATTATTTAGCGTCTATGGGAATTTATTTATTCAATAAAACGGCGATGAACAAACTGTTTAATGAATATCCTACTGCCACTGATTTTGGAAAAGAAATTATTCCTACAGCTATTACGACCAATTATAGTGTAGCGAGTTACCAATATGATGGCTATTGGACAGACATAGGAAATATCCGCTCTTTCTTTGAAGCCAACGTGGAATTGGCTAGTCATATTCCACAATTTAATTTATTTGATAGTGATAATCCTGTTTATACGCGTCCTCGGATGCTGCCACCTTCCAAAATTTTAGCGGCCTATTTCCGTCGGACCATTATTGCTGAAGCTTGTATTATCGAAGCAGATAAAATTGAAAATGCCATTATTGGTATTCGTTCTAGAATTGGCTTTCGAACCGTGATTGACAAAGCCATCATTATGGGAAATGAATCTTTTGAAACCATTGATGAAATAGAAAACTTGAAAGCCAATGATGGTATTCCATTAGGGATTGGGAATAATTGTGTGATTGAAAATGCGATTATTGACAAAGATTGCCGAATAGGAAACGATGTACATATTCGAGGTGGTGTTGCCTTGGAAAATACAGAAACAGCTACTTATTGCGTTAAAGATGGGATTATTGTTTTGAAAAAAGGGGCGACTATTCCGCATGGTACACATATTGGTGTGTGATTTTCAAAACAGTATTTTATTTATTCATAAAGTAAAAAAAATAGCGACCTAATAACTAAATCTATTCCTTTTTCCTAACAATCCCCTATATTTGACTTTGGGTAGTATCAAGTTTGACTTGTCCCCTAACTTCTATTTTTCGGCTACCCGTCTAAGATTGGACATTTTTGACAACAGCGAATCTATATTCGCTGCTCCAAGCGTCGGAAAATATAGATTTTCCGTTGTCTGTCCTAAACTTGAGTGTCCAACTTTAAACGGGTAGCCTATTTCTCCATTGATACCAAGGGAACTTGGCATTATAGTAAAACTATGCTTAAGAAAACGACCATTAAAAAAATAAATAATTGGATAACAGTAGGCTTTGAGAAACGCAGTGAAGACGCTTCTAAAGAATGTTGTGATTATTTCCTGAAAGCTTGGGAAGCCTTGCATGAAAATGTCCCTAAATCTTATCAAGATTTTAGCTTGGTTGTTGAAACCTACAATCAAGCCGAAACAGATTATGACTGGGGTGGTTGGATATGGGAAGTTGGAGAGGAATTAGGAAATGCAGGCAAGCACCATCGAGAATGTTTGGTGCATCGCATAGAATTTATAGAAGCATTTAAAACACGTTTCCCAGAAACTTCCGATGAAGAATTAATGGAGTATTTGCAACGGACTTTAATCAGAACCAATTTTTTATTAGAAAGAGATGACGCTGGCGAAAAAGCAGTGAAAGATTTTTATGAAAAAATAGATTATTCCATCTGGGGATATATAGAGTGGGGGGATGCTCTAATTAAACGAGTAACTGCACCATCAAAGGAAATTTATGAAAAGGCATTAAGTATTTATCAAAAAGGGGTAAATCTAGATGATGACGAAGAATTCATGGATATTTTAAAAAATAGAATAACTCGTACTCAGCAAAAGATTTGAGTGATTCAGTAGGTAGTAAAACAGTTAGCAGTAGCAGCTTAGAAAATAGCGTTTAATAGCTTTGCTTTGAGCTATATACCAAATAAACCTTACTGGAATTATCCTTTACAAATACTTATGAACCATTCAGCAGGCGTAAAAAATTATTACGAAAAAAATACGCGAAGATTTCTAAGGTTTCATAGAGATGCGGCGACTAAAAGTATTCACCAGCCATTATGGAAAGAGCTGAATTTTACGCTAAAAGAGGCCGTTTTTTATGCTAATAAATTAATTCAGAAAGAAATAGAAGATTATCCTCAAAAGGTAGACTTAACCATTATTGATTTAGGTTGTGGTGTTGGAAGTAGTCTTTTTTATTTGGTGGATAATTTAAAGACAACCGCAACCTATTATGGCATCTCTATTAGCGAAACGCAGATTGATATTGCTAAAAATGAAGTAACTTACCGAAAGCATAAGGAACAAACTATACCTAATTTCCATTTTATCGTAGCCGATTTTACGCAACTACCTTCCAATATACCAACTGTAGATATTGCATTTTCCATAGAAGCTTTTGTGCATGCCTCCGCAGCGGAAAAATATCTAGCACAGATTAGTCCGTATTTAAAAAAAGGAGGTAAACTGATTTTGATTGACGATTTTATCAATAATGAAGTGGATAGAACGACTTTGGATGAAGTGGCACAAAAAGCCCTAGCTGATTTTGAATATGGTTGGATGGTAAATAGTTTAAAAACAACAAAAAAATTAGGCAAAATAGCTGCTAATTATGGTTTGCAAATTATAGCCGAACAAGATTTAACGCCCTATATGCGGAATAATACTTTAAAGCATAAATGGATTCGTTTTTTAGTGTTTTCTTTTAGGTGGTTATATGATTTATTGCCGCAAAAATCGGCTTACTTTCGGTCTTGGATTGGTGGTGTGGGAAAGCAATATTGTTTGCGGAAAGGGATTGTAAAGTATAAAAAGATAGTATTGGAAAAAGTGGTTTGATAGCGCCTTTTAAATCGGTTGCCTTCATTTATCCGTTGGTGAAAAAATAGACCAACAGATGAATGAACGCAACGGATGATTATTAATTTTTTACCTGACTATCTAGACTTGGTATCGGATATATAATTGCTTTAATATATAACAAATAGCTTAAATATTACTTTAAAATAGGTAATAAAATGTTGTGAAAAGACAATTATTTTATAGTAATTTACGCAAATTGGATATTTTTCCAACAATTCTTTTTCTTTTTCGTATTACGAAATAATATAATATTTATTCTTAATCAAGGTTGTACTGAAAAAAGGTGTCAGACACTTTGATTTAATAAAATACAGATGTTTTTTTATTAAAATCGAGTCATTTACATACGATAAGTGTCTGACACCTGTTCCAAAATCGACCGTTTTTCAGTAGAACTTAACCAACAATAGATAGTCAGATTGAAAATTGATAATCACGTGTCGGACACCTCCAAAGGTGTCTGACACGTTCGACTAACCATTTATCAGTTTTTTATCTGACGCTCTAAATTAGAAATTTAAAATTATGGCTGACAATTTTAAGAAAATTGAATTACAAGACGATGCTAACCACACTTCTATTATCCTAAATGGCGCTTCTGGAAATATCGCTTTAGGTGGTGGTGGACATGGAGGAGATATAGCGATGAGAGATAACACTGGTAAAAATACCATTCATATTGATGGAAATGATGCCAATGTAACGCTTGGGGGAAATGGTCAACAAGGAGATGTTTATTTAAAAAATACAGCTGGTCAACAGACGGTAAGAATTGATGGTGGTCGAGCAAATATTGAGATTGGCGGCGCTGGTGCAGAAGGAGATATTGCTTTAAAGAATACCGAAGGTAAGCAAACAATTCATTTAGATGGTGGTAGTGCGAATCTAAATATGGGCGGTGCTGGTGCGCAAGGAGATATTGGTTTAAGAAATGCAGAAGGTTATCAAACCATGCATTTAGATGGCGGTGGTGGAAATATTAACCTTGGTGGCGGTGGCGCACAAGGAGATATTGGCTTAAAAGACCACAGAGGTAAGCAAACGATTCATATTGATGGTGGTGATGCTAATATTACTGCTGGTGGGGCAGGTTATGATGGTGAATTGAAGTTGAATGATGGTGAAGGAAAAGCCAATGTTCATTTGAGTGGTGGCACTGGTAATCTTTCTTTAGGTGGAGATGCACATGATGGAGATATATTCCTAAAAACTTCTAATGGGAAAACTAGAGTAGAATTAGAAGGACATGATGCGCAAATCAAGGCTTATAATGGTGCTGGAAGTTTAACGATTCACGCTAACGGAAAAGAAGGTTCTTTGATGCTTGGCGGAGGCGTTTCTGATGGAGAATTAATGATTAAAGATGGTAAAGGAAACGTTACAATTGAATTAGACGGAAATGGAGGGGTCATTAAAGTGAATGGTGGTACTTTAACACCAGCTGATTTTGTTTTTGAAGCAGGTTACGGTTTGCCAAAAATTGAAGAAGTCAGCAACTTTATTCAAACGAATAAGCACTTACCGAATGTACCTTCTGGCGCAGAAATGAAAGCGAATGGCTTAGATTTGAATACTTTTTCTATGACTTTATTACAAAAAGTAGAAGAGTTAACTTTATATATGATTGAGCAAAATAAAATGATTAAGACACAGCAAGTTGCAATTGAAGGTTTGAAGCAAAAGTTAGAAGTGAAGAATTAATACAGGATAACAGGTTTTAACTTCGTATTTTAATCGGAGATGATGCAAGATTAGACAGGATTGAATTATACGTAGTTAACAAAATACCGTAAAATGCTCGTTTTCTATTTTGAAAACGGGCATTTTTGTATTTAATAATTTAAGTTGTGCTACCAACTTTTTCGATTTTCTGCACCTTGAATTTAATATTAAACTATACTCGTCAATCAAACTCTGTGAACTATGTGTTCTCCGTTCCTCCGTGGTAAAAAAAGTAGTTATTCTTGGTGCTTAATAATGGGACTAACTCTATTATTTGGTTGTCAAGAGCAAAAGAAATTACCAACAAATAGCCCTAATTTCCTAGTCATTCTAGCCGATGATTTAGACTATTCAGAAATTGGCTGTTACGGTGGAGAAATTCCGACCCCTCATTTAGACCAATTGGCAAAAGAAGGTACTTTATTTACTAATTTTCACACAGTAAAAGATGATGCTAAGACGAAGGCGATGTTACTAACAGGCACGTCTCAAGCATTAGTACCAACAACCAATGAATTACAAAAAGAGGCACTAACCATAAGTGAATTATTAAAAGAGGCAGGGTATCGAACATTGATGAGTGGAAAATGGAACTTAGGTAAAAACAGGGTAGATGCACCTGTAGAAAAAGGGTTTGACCAGTCTTTTGCTTTAATGGAAGAGACTTGTAATCACTTAGGAAATAAACGATATTTTCCAGCTATTTTTAGAGCGAATAATAATATTCAAGAAATTTCAGAAGACTTTTATACTACCCAATATTTCACTCGACAATTGTTGTCTTTTTTATCGACTAATAAGAAAAAACAACAACGAAAACCTTTTTTTGCTTACCTATCTTTTACGAGTCCACATTACCCATTACAAGCACCACCAAGAGCGATTCAGAATTTTCAAAGTCAGTACGAAGAAGGTTATGCAGCTATTTATGAAGAAAGACTAGCGAATCAATTGGCCTTAGGGATTCATTCAGGAATAGATAATTTAAGTTTACCCGATTGGGATAAGTTGACTCTTGAAACACAAACCTATGAAGCTAAGAAAATGGAAATTTATGCAGCAATGGTGCATGAAATGGATACTTATATCGGACAAGTTATTAACTATCTAAAAATAGCTAAACAGTATGAAAATACCATTATTATTTTTCTCGGAGATGGTGGTATCACAAAAATGAAAGCGACGCAATTTCAGGCGATTAATAATAGCCTTGATAATTTAGGAACACCCAACTCAATCGTCACTTTAGGGACAAATTGGGAAAGTATAAAACTAGGAAATAAAGGGAATCAAATTCAAACGGATTTTGATAATACCCTAAAAGCACCTTTAATTATCAGTTCTCCTTTATTAAAAACAGGAGGAGAAAACAGGAATAAAAATCAGCATACTGTTTTGGATATTACCCCGACTATCTTAAAATTAATAGGCTTGTCACATCCTAGCGACAATTATTTTGAAGATGCCTTAGCTCTAGAAGGAAAGCCTATTTTTTAGCAGAAGGGAACTTTAGTTCCCTGTAATTTTCGAGGAACTGAAGTTCCTCTATACCATTCGTTTATGCCAGCTTTCGCCTAAAGGCTTTATCCAATTAGCATCAAAATCACTTTTAGTCTTCACTAAATTATCAAAAACTAAAGTAGTATCATTAATTTTACCCGTTTTGTATAACTCCGCAAATTCCATTCTTGGAGCAGATTTTACCGCCTCTCCATCTTTGTAGGTGAAGGTCATTCTATCAAATAAATCAACGCTATAATGTTGTTCAATTTGCTTGATAAAATGAACAGATTTATCAATAGAACAACCACTTGCCCCTGCCAGACTTTCATCGACCATTAAGACAATGAATTGGTCATGGTAAATATCTCCAAAGGCACGAAGTTGATTTAACTTATCAAGAATAGATTCTGCAATGGCACCACCCAGCATTGGTTCTGTTCCTGTTCCAAATTCATCGATAAGCACCAAGGTCTTTTCATTACTGAATTTCACAAAATGCTTCATATTCATTAAGTGAGAACTGTAGGTACTCAAATCATTATCCATCGACTGCTCATCTCCAATATCAATAAATAGATGAGTAAAAATACCTGCGTTGCTGGATTCACTGAGTGGAATCAAAAGCCCACATTGTAACATGTATTGTAACAAGCCTACAGTTTTC
>JBGCFJ010000829.1:0-3972 GCA_045106885.1 Saprospiraceae bacterium | reverse complement strand
CCCATTATTCAGGCAGAACAGCACGACGCGGAGGCGATTTTTATTAAAAAATGGCTGCCTGCGTTGCGCGACGTACCTGCGCATTTATGTTATCGTCCGTGGGAGATGACGGCGATGGAACAGACGTTTTATAATTGTCGGATAGGAGGACAGACACTCTTGTCTGTCAATCACGAACAGCAACAGACAGGAGTGTCCGTCCTCCAGCAATACCCCGCCCCAATCATAAATTACGATCAAGTGGTAGCAAAAAATAAGGAAATCTACTGGCAATTACGCAATCGCCCTGAAGTGCAGGAGATTCTACCGACGGTGTGGGAACGATTTTGTGTAGCGGAAGATATTGAGAAATATCGAGTGTTCCAGCAGCAAGTGGCGGAAGTACAGGAATTAGATGTCGATGATACGTTGCCATTTTGATTAAGGCACATAGATAATATAGTGTTTTTAGCTTTCTTAAGAAAAACTATGTATTTCTACATGGTATTTGCCTATTTGATGCAAATTTCGTCGCTTAGAAAAATACAAGATAAATTAGAATTAAATGCGTAATGAAATCATCTTTTACTCAAAAAGAAATAACACAAACCAGCAACCAAAAAAGAATCCACAAAATAAGCACCCGTCAAAGAAAATACTTCAGTATAAGTGAACAAGGCAATAACAGAGCTAATGCCCCAACTTATCAAAGCAGGGATACCCCATGCTTGCATCTCTTCCAAATCATATTGCTGTTTTCTTAACCAAAAGAAATCGAGCAAATAAATAGTACAAATGGAAGGCGTAAATACGCCTAGGATATTTAAAAAATCAAACAAATAGTCCGAAAACTCAAATAAAGCCAGAATGGTTCCTAATACACTTGTTACCAAACACATCGTCCTAAACCTCCAAGTAGTTTGAATCGTAGAAAAAGTAAGTACCGTAGAGTAAAGATTAGAGGCATTGGTGACCCAAGTGGAGACAAATAATAACACAAAAGCAGGGATCACCAAATCAAGAGATTTCATGATTTGGATAATGTCCACTTCCCCTGTTTTTATAGCAATAACGGCACTAATCACTAAGACTAGTGGTGTCCCAATCACAATCCCCAAAACGGAAATTAAACTTTGTCGGTCATTATAAATAAACCTAGAAAAATCTGCCATCAAGATAGGGACTAGGATGGAAGAACCGATCAACACCGAGGTCGCGTCAAAGAGTGTCATCGTGCCTTCCGCTGGTTGATACTCCCAAAGATTGTTAACGGCAGTCGTCTGACCAAAAGCTTTGTAAACCGCATAACATAAAAATACGGAAAGTATGGGTACGGCGATATTAGATAGTTTTTCTAGACTTCTAATGCCATAAATAGTAGTTATGGTAATAAAAATGCTTGCGAAAACAACAATAGACCAGAGGGGAAAATGAATACCGATAACTTCTATAGTGGTTTCTTGAATGGCTTGTGCTAATAATTCCAAAGCGACAGAAAACCAACCCAGTAAACTCAATCCAATAATAAAATTAATGATTTTTGCCCCTTCTTTTCCAAATGGAAAACGCAAAATCATATAGGTTGAAAGTCGAGAACGATTACCGACTAAGGTAGTCAAACAACATAAAATCGTTAAGACTGCGGTAGAAATACCATAAGCTATTAACGCATCAGTTAGCCCAATGCCCAGTGCAATTTCTGACCCCAAATATAGGATAGGCAAACTAAACCCCAATCCTGCAATAACCAACGCAATCATCCAGCCAGAAGTGAAGTCCTTTGCCTCTACTTTTGAGGTGGTATATTGGTTGTTTTCTGACATGACTTCTCAATTTAATACTATGTAAAAATGCTGTTATATAGGTTTGCGGCTTTTGTGTAGAGCTAATCTATTAGTACTGCTTTACCTTCAAAAGTACCCCATAAAAAACTAAGCCTGCCAAAAAAGCATCAATAAAAGGAATGGTCGTTAAATGAACCCATTCATTATAAGTAGCAATCGCTACTAATGAACTAGCCGCCCAAGCACCTAAAGCTGCCCAATCAAAAGCAGGTAACTGTTCTATTTGTGTCACATCATAGTTCCCTTTAGCAACGAAAAAATAATGAAGTATAAAAATGGATGCAAGAGAAGGCACTACTAAACTCACGAAATTTAGCATATCAATAAAATAGGTAGAAAACCCCATAATTGCTAAAAGCGTTGCTATCACACTAGCCACCACGCCAATCAACCAAAATTTCCATTTTTTATTAAGGGTTGAAAAGACAAGGATGGAAGAATAGAGGTTTACCACATTGGTCGTCCAAGTGGAAAATATCAGGATAAAAAAAGCAGGTATCGTTAAACTTAGTCCAATCATTATTTTCATAATATCTTCTTCTCCGGTAAGGATAGAAGGTGCTGCGCCAGCAATTAAAACAAAGGGCTGACCAATGGTTAATCCTAAAGCACCTAATAAAGCATCTTTATCTTTAGCAGCAAAACGGGAAAAATCAGGCATAAAGACAGGCATCAGGATAGAGGTTCCTGTAATAATAGAAATAGCCTCTAGCGTAGTCATGCTACCATTTCCTTCTGCTGCCCAAATTTGTTCCCAACTACCTGTATCTTGTAGGGTAACGTACAAAATGTAAACGACGAAAAGAATTAAAAAAGGCACGGCTACATTGGAAAATTTTTCAATGACCTTAAAACCAAAAATAGTGGTCAAGGTCATTAATAAACTACTAACCGAAATTAATAGCACCAAAGAAATATCAATATTCAGCAATTCAAGCAAAGCATCTGATATGGCTTGTCCAAATAATTCAATGGTAATCGCATACCAACCCAACGCAGGAATAGCGACTAATAGATTAATGAATTTAACCCCAGTTCTACCAAAGGGGAAATGCAAAATCATATAGGTGGAAAGCCTTACACGCCGACCAATAATAGCCGTAATGGTACAAAGGATACCTAATACAATAGAAACAAAACCGAAAACCAATAAAGCAGATCGAAAACCAATAGACTGAGCAACATTAGCTCCTACATAAAAGACAGGTAAGGTAATGCCTATTCCTACAATGACTCCCATGATGCTTAATCCTCCAACGGTGGCATTTTCGGGTACATGGGTGGTGGTAAAGTCGCTTTGTTCTGACATGTTTTTAGGTTAAGAAGTCAGAGGTCAGACCGTTTGTAGTCGAAACTGTCAGAAGTCAGATTTATGATGTTGACTGCATTACGTGGTCTACGTCCTAAATCTGACCTCCGACTTCTTATCATTTTAAATTCTATTTCTTTCAATTTTTAAGAACTGCTGTTGCTAAATCTACTAAATCAGGATGACAAACTTTACCATCTTTGACAATCAATTCACCATCCAAATAAATATTGGTTTTAGCAATAATGCCATCGAAATGCGACTTAGCAGGTTGACCGTTTGGTGGCATATCTATTGGACTCGTATGCCCAAAACCGAAATCTACCCCGCCCCATATTCGTTCATCTTCCACGATTTCTCCACACAAGCTGTGAATTTTCGGATTTAAACCAAACATATTATGAGAGATTTTGTACATATTCGGGTCTTCAAAAGCTGCTAAGTAATTGGCAAATTTTTCCGCCTCTTTTCCACCTATAACCTCGGCGATTTTTCCGTCCTTCATTTCAAAAGTAACGCCTCCTTTGTTCAAATCAGCGTTCATCAGTTCATCAAAAACAATCGTTCCATTCATGCTCCCTGTTTTAGGAACCACATTAACATAACCAGGGGCTGTACCAAATTTTGGCTTAGAATAATCACCATCATCTAAATCAAACATATAATTGGCATCCGTCTCATAACTTACATCTGTTCCATTTTGACTAGTAATGCGAATTTTTTTAGATGCCGCTGCCATATCTTTCACTCGATGTAATAACTTCCCCAAAGTTGCAATATCATAATCCGTAAAGACCCTCACTAGAGATTGAATGGAAGAATCTCCAATGATGATATAGC
>JBGCFJ010000828.1:0-12848 GCA_045106885.1 Saprospiraceae bacterium | reverse complement strand
ACTGCAAAATTGGCGGTCAAGGCAGGGGCTAATTTATTGGTGCATAGTGTTGATAATTCAAGTATAGATCAGGAATTTATAGACTTATTAAAAACAAACGATGTTGTTTATTGTCCTACGTTGATTGTCAGTGCTAATTATACCAAAGTATTGACCCAAAATTATCAACCAACTAGCGAAGACTATCAATACGGACCGCCAAAACCTTTAGGTTCTTTACTGGATATTCGGCATCTTCCAGAACCAGCTTTAAAAAATCGCTACCTTGATTTAGCAGATTTATTGAAACGGAGTGACGAGCAAGCAGACGATATTATGGCGGAAAATCTAATGAAGTTAATCAATGCCGATGTTCCTATTGCCACAGGAACAGATGCTGGAAATATTGGAACGATGCATGTTTCTTCCTATTTTGAAGAGTTAAGATGGATGAAGAAAGCAGGGATGAGTAACGCACAAATTTTAGAAGCCAGTACGATTAATGGCGCGAAAGCAGTTGGTAAATCGGCAGAATTTGGTAGTGTAGCAGTCGGTAAAAGAGCAGATTTATTGGTTTTAAATCAAAATCCATTGGAGGATATCGCTCATCTAAAAGAGGTAGAGGTAGTGATTAATAAAGGAACAGTCATTGAAAAAACGCTTGTACCAAACAGTCCAGCACAATTAGCTCAACAACAATTAAACGCCTATAATGGACATAACTTAGAAGCTTTTCTAGCACCCTATGCAGAAGATGTTAAAATCTATACTTTTCCAAATAAACTCAATTTTGAAGGGAAAGAAATAATGCGGGAGCAATACCAATTTATTGAACAGAATCCTGATTTGCATTGTGAATTAGTCAGTAGAATAGTGGAAGGGAATACGATTATTGACCATGAAAAGGTAACAATAGATAAAAATCGACCTCCTTTTAAAGCGATTGCCATTTATAAAATTAAGGATGGAAAAATAGCAGAGGTATATTTTATTCAATAGCAAACGCGCTATTGATGAACTACTATGGGGTTGGAGGTAGTTAATATTAGAATTTTACCTTTATCGACTATTAATAAGGGGAGGTGTTATAAAAAATAAGGTAGTGACTAGTTAAGATTTGAGACTGTTCAAATAAGTGTGTTTAGGTAAATTTTTAGCATTGAAAATCAATACTTTACTGCCTTACTGCCATTGCTGACTGGCTACTGTCTAAGATTTTGGCGATTCCTTTGCATTACTACTATCCAATGTTTCCTTTTCTACTTTTAACCGATTAGATTCTCTCAACATTTTGGTAATCATCCATTCCAATTGACCATTTACACTACGGAATTCGTCCGCAGCCCATTTTTCGACGGCTTTCATCGTCTTTTCGTCAATTCTTAGTGCAAAACTTTTTTTAGGCATATTGAAAAGGTATAAAGGTTTAGAGGTACAGAGGTTTAGAGGTATAAAGGTTTAGAGGTATAAAGGTACAGAGGTAAAGAGGTACAGAGGTATAAAGGTACAGAGGTGTAAAGGTAGAAAGGGCATTATCGACCGCCTTTGCACCTCTAAACCTTTGTATCTTTGTACCTTTTTTCCTACTGATGCAAAGTTCCAGAATTAATCACTGGTGTGGCTTCTTTATCAGAACAAAGCACGACCATTAGATTGTTAACCATAGTGGCTTTTTGTTGTTCATCTAAATCAATTACTTGTTTTTTAGACAATTCATCTAGTGCTATTTCTACCATACCGACTGCGCCTTCTACAATTTTAAAACGAGCGGCAACAATGGCTTCTGCTTGCTGTCGTTTTAGCATCGCACTAGCAATTTCAGGGGCATAAGCTAAATAACCAATTCTAGCTTCTAATACTTCAATACCAGAGATGGCTAACCTTTCAGATAATTCATCCTCCATGGCTTCATTAACTTCTTGCATGCCAGAGCGAAGGGTAATTTCAGATTGTTCATCATCAAAATTATCATAAGGATAAGAACCTGCTAATTTTCTAACAGCGGCATCAGTCTGAATTCTCACAAAACTTTCGTAATAATCTACATCAAAAGCAGCTTTATAAGTATCTTTTACTCGCCAAACTAAAATAGAACTAATTAAAATAGGATTCCCTAATAAATCATTCACTTTAATTTTTTCACTATCGAAGTTTCTAGCTCTTAAAGAAATGCCTTGTTTAGCATATAATGGATTGGTCCAGAAAAAGCCATTATTTTTCACGGTGCCTTTATATTCTCCAAATAAGACTAAGACTTTAGAATCATTGGGATTCACAAAAAAGAACCCTTTGGCAATGAATAAAACAGTGGCGGCTCCTAAGAGGATAAATAATGGAATTTCATTAATTATAGCATAAATTACTCCTGCGGCGGCAGCTAGTAATAATAAAAACATCGGGTATCCAGAAATTGGATTATTTATTCGTTCTTGCATAATGATAGATTTTGATATTAAAATGATATGATAAAAGTATCAAAAAATAACATTCCTAGTTAATTTTATCGACAATTTCTTGTGAAAATGCGATAAACGAAAGAAAATGCCTATCCAAGACTTTCTTTTGTAGAGCTACGAGTAGGGAGGATGGGCAACGGATAAGGACGGATGGTGGACGGATTTTAACGATATTAATTAACTACCTAAAGATGAAAATCCGTCTACCATCTGTTTAATCTGCGGAAATCCGTAGTTCATCCTATTAGTTCGTCAAAAACTTGAAATCAAAATCAATTTGAAAAGAACGTAACTATTCATCAGGTAGGGCTTTTTTTACCATTTAGTCATTTAAGTTCATTTAGTTTGTTCTCCTGACTTTTCTATATGCACTTCAATGACTTTATGGTTAAAAGATAAAATTACTGAATAGTTGTTTTATTACAATAAAACTATAACAAAAATAGGGCGACTGTAAGAAACAGTCGCCCTATTAGGATGTCATGAATTATGATTGATTTTTATATGGTGCTTATCGAAGCAAAGCAATATCACCCCGATAAAGCAAGGTTTGTCCATCGATGAATTCTACTTCTACAATATAAATATAAACACCTTGGTTGGCTTTTTGACCTTTTAATTGACCATCCCAAACCTGAATAGTTTGTCCAACGCCTGTGATATTAACCCCAGTAACATCTGCGACAATTGTTCCCCAGCGATTAAATACCTTGGCATAGTTAATTCGACGAACGCCACTTCCTGTAAAGACAGCAAAACGGTCATTGGTATCAAAACCTGCATTATTAGGTGCAAAAACATTTGGAATGTAAACATTTCTATTCTTATCTATCTCTACGGTAATACTACCATCAGACATACAGCCATTAGCATCCGTGACAAAAGCAGTATAAGTGGTATTATCTAAAGGATTAACGGTTGGATTATCACAAGGAAGAACGCTACATAAGAAGGCACTATCTACGGCACCTCCATCCTGTGTCCAGAAAATTTCTGCAATAGGCGCATCTCCATTAATTTCTAAATTTAAAGTAGTACTACTACCTAAATCGACTTCCACCAAATTTTCTGCAAAGCCTACCTCTAATTCTCTAGGTTGAGGAATAGTAATCATAGTATCCACTCGACAATTCGTTTCATCAAATAAAGAAATGAGTCTTTCTCCACCGAATTCTGTAATCGTTTCTACGGTAGGCCTAGCGGGAGAGTTGTCTACAGAAAAACTATAATCATTGCCATTTCCACCAGACAAAGCACTTACTCGAATCCCTGTTTGGAAACCATTACACTGAATCGGGTCCCATTCTATTAAGGCAGTAATGGGCGCAGGTGTAGCTACCGTATAAGTGACAGAAGCATTACAGCCTTTTTCATCGGCTACATCAATAGTGTATGGGCCTGGCGCTAATCCAGCAGCAGAAGGACCATTGGACACATTGTCTGTCCACGTATAATTTAAGGTTTGATTTCCTCCAGTTGCAACCACTGTAATTAACCCGTTTTGGTCACCTGAACAGATAACGTCATTGGTTAAATCGAAGTTAAGATTAACCATCAAAGGCTCAGCAGGTTGGGTGATTTCTAAATCATGTGTAGCCACACAATCATTTCTATCCGTAATCGTAATTTGATAAATACTAGCCGCTAACCCAGTTTTAGCTAATTCATTGCCTCCGTCAGGCCATTGAAAAGTATAACCTGGTGTTCCACCAATAGCAGCCACCGTAGCGGAACCATTGTCATCACCAAAACAATCAGCAGGACTTAAGACAAGATTTGCTAAATCTAGCTCTAATCTATCTGGACTAGGAATATTAACCGAATCAATCACTTCACATTGACCATCAGAAACACTTAAAGCTTGCATTCCTGCACAAAGACTACTAGAACTAAAGACATCCGTAGCCGTAACCGATTCACCCGTAGCCCCCCAGGTAAAAGTGAAGACACCTCCACCCGTTCCTTCGTAAGCTGCCGTAGCACTCGCAAAACCATTACAATCTGCTGGGTTTACGGTATCAAAACAATCTACACCAGTTACATTCGCTAAATCAAAAGCTATTGCTATTCTAGGAATATTATTTAAGGTAATCGTCGTGTCAAAAGTACAGTTATTAGCATCTACCACTGAAAGTACATAATCTCCAGCAGTAGCATCCATCAAGATAGAATTATTACCGACTGGTGTATTATCTGCAACATTGGTCCATTCCAAATTATAAGCTTCTCCAGTCATTCCTGGCATTCCACCTATAATATTACCAGAAACAGCTCCGTCATTTGCCGCCAAACAAGGTTCTGTAAACTCAATGGCACTGGTTTGAATAGGAGCAGGGGCACTAACTATAGCGGTATCCATGGTCATACATTGGTCCGTATCAATAACCGTAACAATAAAAGTATCAGGACTGACATTGTTCGCATTGGGGCTATTTAAATTAATATCATGTGACCACCGGTATTCTTGAATCGTTACACCAGGTCGCCCAGGAACAGCAATCACTTGTAAATCACCCAAATCTGTCGAACAGTTTAATGCTACATCTTCAAAGAATTGAACTTCTGGTGGGGGAGGTGTGCCGATGACTGTATCTTTAGTAGTCACACAACCATTATTATCATTAACGGTCAATCTAATTGGCCCTGAATCTAGGCCAGTTGCAGTTGGTGTATTTTGTAAGACCATTCCCGCCGTGTCACTCCATACATATTCATATTCTAGTAATGGCGTTCCTCCAGTAATCATTGCCGTTGCTTCACCATCAGGAGTTGGTAAATTACAAGAAGTTAAGGGGGTAATATCAATATTGTCAATTAATAAAGAATCTGGTTGGGTTATTTCAAATGTTTCTACCGCCAAACAACCTGGTAAATCTGAATTGGTTAAGGTGACAGAATAAGTATCAGGAGCTAAATTAGCGGCTAAACTTTGTCTAAAAACAGAATTATCAATATCTGGAGCATTTGTAGACCATACAAAATCATAAGTACTTGCCCCACTTGGAGGTGGTCCACTAAAACCTGCGGACACATCAATACGCCCATTATCAAAATTAAAACATTGTACATTGGTCAATGTTTGGGTATTAATAATCAATTCTCTTTCCGCAGCTAAATCTATAGAATCTATAACGGAACAGCCACCGCCATCTGTGACCGTATATAAGTATTTCCCAGAAACAATATTATTATTTAAGGCATCATCATTTCCATCAGACCAAGCAAAAGTAAAAGGACCATTTCCTCCAGCAATATCGCTAACATCTATAGCCCCATCAGCAACTCCTGAACAAGTAGGCATTACTTGGACTGGTGTAACCTCCATAGCGGCAGGTTGTCCAAGGAAACCACCTGGATCCATAACTGAACATCCATTATTAGAAGTTACGATAACTTGATAATTACCAGTAGAAAGGCCTGTTGCTTCTTCATCCATAGAAATAGTATCTCCATTTGCATTATCAATCCATATAAAAGAATAACCACTTAAATCTGTAATGGTAGCACTATTTAGGAAAACATTGACGCCCATTACCCCATCATTATCACCATTACAAGTAGGTTGAGAAACAGATACGGCATTAACACCTAAGTTTGCTTCGTTAATTGTAATTGGTCCCTGATCCGTTTTAAATCTTCTATCTACACCAACTCCTCCATCAAATACATCATAAGTATATACCCCTGGAGCAAGATTAGTAATTGTTGCAATGCCATCTTGGTCATTAATCATAATAGGTCCATCGGGATTTCCATTTTCATCAAACCAAGTTATTTCGTAAGGTGGCATACCTCCTAATACTTGGATAGAAAAACTACCATTATTCTCACCAGGGCAAGCATTTTTTATTTCATCCGAAGGGACAATAGGCGAAATATCATTGGGGTCTGTTATAATAATAGGCGGACATTGATTTTCAGGATCACTTGGGAAATCTATCGTAGTACCACCATTAGCAGCTATAATTATATCAGCTGGGTTATTAGAGCCAGGTCTTGGGTCAGAGGTACAGAATTCTATCATAGTCGTACCTGTAGGACTGGCTGCTTTTGGATTAAAAGTGATGCTAAAAAGTATAGTACCTTCTGGGTGAGTTGTCCCTCCAGTAAAATCTTGACTTAAGAAATTGGGAATCAATGCGCCTGCATCCACTAAAGTTTCGCCAAAAAGCCAAGTACCATCAATTTCATTCGTAACTTCTATAAACTCTAAAACTGCAGTATCCCAACACATAAAGAAAGTACCACCAATAATACTATCAAAATTCTCCGTGGTCACATCAATTGTAAATGCTTGACCAACCGTAGCTCCTGCAGGACATTCTGTAATAATATTTAAAGGATTATCAGGCACAACAAATTGGTCCATAACAATAGTTGTATCAATGCCACAACCTCGACCGTCTGATAAAGAAATATTATAACTCCCTGGCTCTGGAACTGAAATAATCGGAAAACCTCTATGATTAAGGTCACCACTAACCACACTACCTCTAACACTAGCGTCAGCGGTATTCACAATACTGATCGTATAAGTTTGTGTGTCATCGAATTCTGGTAAACCGCCACTCAAATTTAATCTAGCTCGGCTGCCGTCTCCACCAAAAGAGGTCGTTACATTCAAAAATTCTATTGGGTTTAAGTAAACTACAGAAAAACTTTGGGTTAAATCTACAGAGACACAAGGGCCAGTAATAGGCGTACCTTCATATTGAAATTGGTCATTGACTATTCCGTCAAAAGTAATTGGTGCAAACCACCATTGTTCAGGTTCTCCGTTATTGGTGGCTTGTGGTGCGCCAAGATTTCTAAAAGTAGTTGTTCCACTAAAAGGGTCATCAAAATCAATGGCTACCCTTAGTTCACCAGAAGTCATTGGATTTCCAAGCAAACAAAAATCTGTTAAAACGGTTGCAACATCTGGTCCATCAATCCCTGTACCATTAGCACCAGAATTTGGGTCACAACTGTAAACCGCAAAACCGACCCCTGGTTGAGTTGTATTATCAGGATCACCTAAAAGGCTAGCATTATTACCAATATCAAAAATATCGAAGGAGTCGTTAGCGCATAAATAAATGTCTGCTCCAATACCAGGAGTGGAATTACTTTGTCCATCTACCCTAGGAACAGTCCCAAAAGTAATAGGACCACCAACATCATTGAGTGCACAGGGAACTCTAGGTGAGGCATTATTGCCTTGACGAAGATTAATTTTGGAAGTACGAAGATCTTGTGCCATAGCCGAAACGACAAACAACAAGGACAATGCAAAAGGGATTATGCGTTTACACATAAAATGGTATGATTTAAAGGACAAAATTGGAAAATTTACTATTGCTAGATGTTTTAATATTCAGTTTCAAGTTCAACTTCAATGCTCCTCTAAAGTAGTTGGAAATTGAAAATTGAAAATTTGAAATTGAAAATTAAATTATCATTTTAATATTGGCTTTTTGGGAACGATAAAAAGAACGCCCACTAATACCTTTTATTGTTTCTAAAATGAGGTATTCCGAGGAATGTCAGCTATCCGTAATTTGTAAAAACGGTGGAAAATCCGTAGGGGTACACTAAAAGACAACAAAAATGAATTAAACCATTTCTAATTGATTTTTAATATAAGTGTAACGATGTATTGTGGCTGATTAAATAGGTTTGACAGGATGAATTTTTACCAAGTTGCAAAAATAGTTTTTTTTAATATTTGTTGTAAGGGTTTACAGAAATAAATTTCGGTTTGTCAGATATGCGGCAAGAAAGAAGATGGAGGCGGAGAGGCGGAAGGGCTGAAAGGCTGAAAGGCGGAAAGGCTAGGTTTCAAAGAATGATTATTGCTTAATTTTTAAATAATTAGCTGAAAAATTGAATACTTAGGGAAAAATTAAGAAATTGGAATCTTTAAATCAAAGAAATATAAACATGAAAAAAATCGGGATTATAGTAACAGTAATGGCAGCTTTGACGATTGGCTATTTATATTTTTGTGGCTGTTGTTCAGAAACATGTTGTACAACTGCTTCTACCTCTTGTAAAGTAAGTGATAAAGCGGATGCACCGACTTATAAGTTAACTACAAAAGATATAGAATAAATATATAACCCCTGTTACGAACTAGCACCAAAGGTGCGGTATATCATAGCCTTGGGCGATAGCCCAAGGAAGGTTATCGTTTTTATAATTAATCAAAGCTCTGAAAGAGCGATATAGCTAATTAGAGGCTGTCCGTAAAGTCGATTTTGTTCCGCACGTAACCACGAAATTTATTTGATAGGTTCATAAATTGCTGACAGTCAATATTTTGAATCAGATAAATAAATTTGGCGACTACGTTAGACACGCAAAGCACAAGTTTACGGACAGACTCTAATTATAGGCTATTTATGTCGCACCTTCAGTGCTCCTTTATTATGGCCTCTATCTGTTACAATGTCATTGGGTTGACACCCAATGCTAGCATATACCGCCCCTTCGGCGCTAATTAATTGCACTTTGCGTAACAGGAGTAATCATTAAAATATGGGAAAATCTACAAAAAGAGAACTATCTAAATTTTTGAAACAAAGTAGTAAAGCTGATTTGGAAAAAGAAGTGAAAAAACTTTACGATAAATTTAGTGAGGTCAAAAATTATTATGAAACAGCGTTTACAGCGGATACGACCAAAACAGTTAAGGCCTACAAAAATAAGATTTACAAGGAGTATTTTAAAAGAAATGGCGCACCTGGCAAAGGAAGTAGTAATGCCAGTCGAAAAGTAATTACTGATTTTAAAAAAATCGCTACTTTTCCAAAAGACATCATCGAACTTTTATTATATCGAGTAGCCGTCATGCTAGACTTCGCAAGTTATAGCGATTTAGATGAAGCTTTTTACAATTCCTTAACTCGTTCTTTTGACGAAGCTTGTCAATTAATAGCTAACGACCGCTTGGAAGAAACATTTAAAAATGACTGCGAACAACTAATGAATGACGCTTATACGGTTGGTTGGGGTGTTTATGGCGCAATGGAATATAGTTATAGTCAGGTGATGTGAAAGATGGTACACGGTACACGGTATACGGTTCACGGGCGGTAGTGGTTTGAGCATTAAGTAAGTAATAGTTTTTAATTGGCGCAATTAATTGATTATCAATAAACTGAACTAACTTCGAACTGCCTACTTTTTACTGCCTACTGCAGTAGGTTCTTATTAGCGTACAAATATTCTAACTGGGGAGATATAATTAATTTAAAGATTACTGATTGTAACATTTTGCGGTGAGCCTGTTCCAGTGGGACAAAATATTGGTGAAAAGCAATGTTTTGAACATTCCAAATGTGCCTTTAGGCGCTTACGCAAAATTTAAAACCAACAAATTGTCGATATTTTAAAATGTCGATAATTGTTAATCTCAAATTCAAATTCAACTTCAACCTCAACCTCAAATTCCCGCCGAAGGTGGTTTAAAATTGAAAATTTGAAATTGAAAATTGAAAATTAAATTTTACTTAGGTACATTATGTCTAACATTCCGTACCTAAAGGCACGGTAAAATCAGAATAGTTCCAAATATGCTACCGACATAAAACCCCTAAAGGGGTTAATTGGAGGAATCACCGCAATCTGTTACAATCAGAAAGTTTCTACATTTGGTTAATGATACACCGTAAACCGTTCTAATCCTTAATTTTCCGAGCTAACCGAAATTCCGACCCTTCCTTCCATTGCGGATAAATCGCCTCATTCGCTAATTTTTGTCCTAAAGAAAAGTACAACTCAGCATCTTCTACTGCCCCCGTTAAGTCCCAATCAGGAGAATACTCATCACTTGGTTGATGGTAATTAGCTTTGGTGTATTTGTCTCCTTGTTCCTTTGCATACGCTTTTCCTTTCAAACGATGGTCATAGCGGCCAGAACCATAAAAAGCGGGTACGCCTACTTTGGCAAAATTGAAATGGTCAGAACGGAAAAAATAGCCTTTCTCTGGTTGTTGGTCTGCAATTACATACCGTCCTTGTTTTTTAGCTTCGGCGGCGGCTAACTCATCTAATTCCGAATGCCCCATGCCTGTGATGGTCAAATCTTTCATTGAACCATGCACATTAGCGCCATCCTTATTTAAATTGGCAATGGTTTTTTCTAAAGGATAAATAGGATTCTCTGCATACCATTGCGAGCCTAAGAGACCCTGTTCTTCGGCAGTTACCGCTAGGAAAATAATGGAGCGTTTAGGTTTTTCTTTGGCTTTTGCAAAGGCTTTAGCGATTGCCATAAAAGTAGCCATCCCACTTGCATTGTCCAACGCACCATTATAAATAGAATCTCCGTTGACGACAGGACCAATACCAATATGGTCCCAATGAGCCGTATATATAAGGTATTCATCCGCTCTTTCTGTTCCAGGCAAAATGCCAATCACATTATTTGATAATTGTTTTTCGACGGCGACTTCTAGTTTGTGGTCGAAGGTCAAGCCCATTGGCATGGCTTTAAAATCCTTTGCCAATGCTTTTTGTAGCATATTTTTACCTTCAATAGTGGAATTGGTAAATAATTGCCGAGCAGCGTTACTGGTAATCCAACCTTCAAAAGCACAACGAGACAAACCGTCATCAGGGGTTTGTAAAGATTGTAAACCACCTGTCCAGCTACTTTGCACGACAAACCAAGGATAACCAGCAGCGCCTGTTTCATGGATAATTAAAATACCTGCTGCTCCTTGGCGAGCCGCTTCTTCATATTTATAAGTCCAACGCCCATAATAAGTCATTGTTTTACCTTTAAATAAAGTGCTATCTTCTGAATAATAACCGGGGTCATTGACAAAAACGACTGCCGTTTTCCCTTTCATATCAATCCCTTCATAATCATTCCAGCCATATTCTGGTGCAACGATGCCAAAACCACAAAAGACCAATTCTGTATCATTCACTTCAATGGTTTCTTGTAAGCGTTGAGTAGAAGTAACAATATCTTTTTTGAATTGTAAAGAGACATCTCCTTTCGTTCCTTTCGCTTTGATGAGGTCATCAGGAGTAGCGGTAATAGTTGCTAAAGGTACCTCTTGAAAATAAGCGTCACCGTTACCAGGTTGCAGACCTATTTTTTCAAATTCGTTTTTAATATAATTGATGGTTAGAGGTTCTGCTGCTGTTCCAGGCATTCTTCCCATATACTTATCAGCACCTAATTCAGCCAAAACATTTTGTAAATATGTCGAATCAATAGTTGTGTTAGCAGCTTGTTTGCCAATAGATTGCTGCTGACAACTAGAAAATACCCCAAAAAATAGGGAAATAGTAAAAAAAAGAAAAATATTATTATAATTCATATTGTAATTTTAAAAATAATTTTTATCTTGTTTTCTGAAATTAAAAACCTATTAAAAATTAATTAACCTACCAACGTAATAAAACCCCCTCACTCAGAAGAGAAAGCTACCAATAAAAAAAAACTAGGACTTGACCTAGAACAATTTGTAAACAATTTAGCTAAAAAAATAATTAAGCGAATTTATAAATAATTCAGCATTAAATAATTATACTCCATCAAATAAATGGGATATGCTTAGAAAAATGATGGATTTGGAATGGAGTGTTGGATTTGAAAATAACCCAAGACTCGCTATAATTATTGCAAACAGAGAGAGATGAAACTAGAAAACATTAAAGTCCAAAAAAGGATAGCCGAATTCTGGAGTTGGTTTCTTAAAAATGAACCATTATTGTATTATGGCACAGACCATAAGGAGCGAAGAAGCGAAGTATTATGTCAAATAAGTGAAGAGCTTAAAAAACTAAACAAGCATTTAGTTTTTGAATTAAGTCCAATTTTAGAAGGAGAAGTAAAGGAATTTATAGTTTCTGCCGATGGTATCAAAGAAGCCTTTCATACAGTTCGACAATTAATTAGGTACGCACCGAAACATCCCAATTGGGCATTTATCGCTTTCCGGCCGAGGTTGGCTTGTAATGATTTAACGATTTTGATGGGGGCGATTGATTTTAGCTATGATGATTTATTTTTCCGTTATGTCCAAACAGATAACGAATTCGGAATAGAATTAAATGTCCGAAATTTTAACCAAACAATTTGGGAAAAGAATGCCTTGTTCATTTTACTAGATGCCCTCATTGGAGAATATGATGCCGCCACAGAAATTGATTGGGTAGAATGGACGGTGTTGGATGAAACACAAGCAGAAGAATTATTTCCTTTCGTAGAACTACGTAAACTAGTGGACGAACGAAAACAAAAACGAGTTTGATTACTCAATGTTTATGCTGTGTTAGGGAGCAGGCAATAAATAACCTACCAGAAGATGTGGTTTTAGTTTGTTCTTGTACAAGGCGGGAAAAACGGAGTTATGCCGTAGCATAATGAGTATTTTCCCAACGCCGTAGAAGGACAAAATAAAGCCGCAGAAC
>JBGCFJ010000827.1:0-2127 GCA_045106885.1 Saprospiraceae bacterium | reverse complement strand
ATCATCTTTAAAACGTTCGTCCGTTAACCATTCTGGTTTGCCAATCAAGCGAATCCAACGCTTGTACATATAAGGCCCTACAACCGACATCACGATATGCCCATCTTTAGTCTTAAAGATGTCTGCTGGACCTGCCAATTGTCCTCGATTTCCTTTGGGGGGTCGATTGATATTAGTGGCTGCTTGTTCTAGTAACATGGAGTTGTTTAGAGTCAATGCGGTACTCAATAAAGAAGTTTCCACAATCTGTCCTTCGCCACTTCTTTCTTTGTGCATAATTGCAGCTAGAGTGCCTAACGTTGCGGCTAAAGCAGTCGAAAAATCGACAAAATTGACAGTGCAACGAATCGGTTGGTCTGGAAAGCCCGAATAAAAATTACCGCCTGTAATTGCTTGTGCCATCCCATCAAAACCAATGTGGTTGGCATAAGGGCCTGTATTCCCAAAAGCAGTATTGGCTACTAAAATAATAGCTTCTTTGACGGCGGTTAAACTATCATAATCCAATTCCAAATATTGCAAAGTCTTCGGTGGTAAATTGGCAATCACAATATCGGCAGTTGCAATTAATTTCTTCGCAATGGCTCGACCTGCTGGCTTGGCAATGTCCAAAGTAATGCCTTTTTTATGGGCATTCATCTGTAGGTACATTGCACCATCTCCTTGCTCCGTTACAGGGGCTAAAAATCGGTCTTCACTGCCGCCTGGTCGTTCAATACGAATCACCTCTGCGCCCATTTGTCCTAATAAGGAGGCGCAATAAGGGGCAGCGATATAACGACCAAAATCTAATACTTTATAGCCTTTTAAAAGTTGTTCCATTTATTTTGTTTTGCAAGAAAAATTAAATCAGTTTAGCCATTTCCAGTTGACTTCTTATCCAATCTGATACTTCTTCAGAAAAAGTAGGAGGTGGCGGTGTTTGCGTATAGTCGATTGAATTTCTATAATAACTTCTTTGGTAAACCAACTGAAGTGCCTCCCTTAAACCTAACGGAATAGCTTCATCCTCTGGCAATAATGGAATAGGTAAAACTGGCAATAAATCCATTACATCAAAGCTCCAAACCTGTGTTTCTCCTCCCCCCTTCACTAAATTCACACAATAATCAGAAGTACCAATTAATTCATGTTTGAAAGGTCGTGTCCCTCTCCTCAATAAGTCAATTTCTAATAAATGAATACCTGCTTGGTATAATTGTCTGCGTTTTTTTCGATAAGGTTTTATGCCAGGGTTTCTTTTATTAACTGGCGAAAGAATTTCTATTACTGTAATTAATTTATTGTGTTCAACATCTCTTATTTCTAATCTAGGTATTCTAACGGTTATCGTGGATTGCTTTGGAATGGTTACTGAAGCGGGTGTAATTTTTGGCTTTTGTGGGCGAGTAGTCGCATACTCTACCATTGGTTCTTTTAACCTTTGCAAAACTGCCACATCTGGATAAATAATGCCCAATTCTGTTTGTGCTGCATCGTCCTCTACTGTATAAGTTTCTACACTTGCCAAATATTTAGGACTAATTAAAGGCGTAATGAGTTCACTAATAACCGTCATTAGTTTGTGATGTACATCAGGCCATTTTGCGCCTTCCAAAAAAGGGTCCATTCCAGCAAAAGGACTTTCCATAAGTAAAAGTTTTCTTGTTGACAAATAGGTTCTATTTTTTCAAAGTTACTTAATTTTGGTTAATATTTTGCCTAACTTAACCATCGAAATTCAAATTACCTCCCTTCACATATTACTTATTCTATGAAAAAATTACTGGGTATTTTTTATTGCTCTTTATTCAGCCAATTGCTTTTAGCACAAATTACGATTGTGGCTACGCCAAGAAGCTACCATCAATTGAAATCACAACTCCAAGAAATACCTAAGCAACTTAAATTTACTGAACGAATCCAACAGTTTACTTGGCAAGAAAATCAAAAAAACACCTTTAATTTAATGCAAAAAGAACAACAACAAATGCCTGCTGCTTATGCTTATAAGGATTTAGCTTTTTTTTGTTAAATTTAAGTACAATTAGAAAAAGCAGTTAAATTACCCGTTAAGTTTCTCTTGGGAAGTGTGGATTATGTAGACTATTTGGAAGGGAAACGAGCAATTTATTAAAACGATTCACG
>JBGCFJ010000826.1:0-14400 GCA_045106885.1 Saprospiraceae bacterium | reverse complement strand
GGCGGCATACCGTAGGCTAGGGTGCAAATCCTAGGGTACTATAGCATAAGCATCCGAGCCATTAAGCCTTGAAAGGGCGACATATAAAACATGCCTATTTATGTCGCCCTTTCAGGGCTTGGTGTTTTGGTACATCTTTCCATTTCCTAGGGTTTGCACCCTAGGCTATCTTATTTCGCCCCTTTGGGGCTAGGTTTTTCGTTTTCTATAATTAAGTAAAATATTTCCGTAGCTGGGCTATGCAAATATTTTTTGCCTCGCCTAGCGAAAAAATAGCCTGAATCAAAAGTGACGATTATTTAATAGTAGGTACTTATTATTGGATTAGCATCGACTTACTCCGCTAATATTGATGGAAAGCATCGGAAACAAAGCTTAAAACAGTCGGCAAAGATTCCCGCCAATACGTCCAACTATGCCCTCCATTTCGGATTCTAAATTCGTGTTCGATTTCCTTTTTCCGCATGGCAATATGCACTAAAGAATTTCCTTCAAATAAAAAATCATCATCTCCGCAGTCAATGAACCAACGAACTTTAGTGTTCCATTCTTTGGGTACTTCATTATTTTTCAAATATTCTGTCGTGCTATATTTTTCAAACCAACTTTGCATTTGTTCGGAGGTATAATTCGTCTCATCTTTATTAATCCATTCTACCCATTTTTTAGCATCTTCTAAAGTCAATGGGCCTGTACTCGCACTCAAAGGACAAGCAGATGAAAATAAATCTGGTCGATGCAAAGCATATTGAAAAGAACCACCACCACCCATTGATAAACCTGCCACTGCTCGGAATCTTTTTTCTCCTTTGATGCGGAATTTTTGCTCTACATGTGGCATTAGTTCCTCAAAAAAGAAATCTTCGTAGCGCCACTTATTATCAGGGCTGTTAAAATAGCCTCGAACTTTAGTGTCGGCATCAGGCATAATGACAATCATTGGGGTTGCTTTTCCTGCTTTAATTGCTTTGTCCAAAATATGCTGAATTTCACCAAATTGTACCCAACCTGTTTGGTCATCTCCTGCGCCATGTAGTAAATATAAAACGGGATAGGACCGTTCTGAACTTTCGTAGCTCGGAGGTAAGTAGACCGCATACTTTCTTTCCATGTCCAATATTTTGCTGGTCATGGAGAGGTTATCGTAGACTTTGCTGGATTGGGCAAAGGTAAAAATGGGTAGAAAAAGAAAACAAAGGAAGGTTATTTTTTTTTGACTCATATTTATGTATTTAGTAAATATTAAGTACCAACACACAATTATTATTAATTTTCAGCGGATTCTTTTTCTGCTATTTTCCTTCAAAAAATAAACCCATAGCGGTGCTATGACTTGATTTTTTGAAGAAAACTATCAAAAAAATAACCTCCCTGAAATTTTAAACTAATTATGAGTTAGTACTTATATTCAACGAAACTTAAGTCTAAAGTAAACACTATTTTTGTATTCCTTCCAATCTTTTGTAACCATTTCAAATTTAAAAAGTACTCACCATGAAAGTTATTGATAAGCTCGCTTGGATTCATCTTCAAGACCAAAAAATTTTAAGTACTCGAAGCAAAGGAAAGACTAAGTTTTATATACCAGGTGGCAAACGAGAAACAGGAGAAAGTGATGAAACTGCCTTAATTAGAGAGATTAAAGAAGAATTGACGGTAGATTTAATTCCTTCAACTATCGAATTTCTAGGCAATTTCCAAGCACAAGCAGATAGCCATGCAACGGGTATTCAAGTACTTATGCAATGCTATACTGCGGATTATAAAGGAACTATCGAAGCCGCTGCGGAAATAGCAGAAGTTGCCTGGTTGACGAATGCAGATAGAGACAAAATTTCACCTGTAGACCAATTAATTTTTGATTTTTTAGCTAAAAAAGGATTGTTGGCTTAGTTTTTATAAAAAATTACCTTGGCTGCAACTAAATGAAGGTTGCCCTGTCTTTCCAATCAAATACGCTTAAAGTTAATATAAGTACCTGAGCACAATTATTCGACACATTTTATGAATGCCTCTTTTCCCATTCTGCTGCGTTAAAAATTATCTCCATAGCGGTGCTATGCAGAGAATTTTTGCCTTGCATAATGAAAAAATAGCCCGATTCAAAAATGACGAATAAATATGCTCAAGTCCTTAAGAATTCCGATTCATCACTAAAGAAATCACCCGATGCAAAAGATTTTACTTTGCCTTTGTGCAATAGTGGCCCTAACACTTACGGCTACTGCCCAACAATTAGATTTAAATAAAAAACAAACAAAAGCTTTCCGAACTGAAAAAGCGCCTAAAATTGATGGCGAACTCTCCGAAATAGATTGGCAAAATGCTCCTAATGCTACCGACCTCGTTCAATTACAACCTGTAGCTGGTGGAAAACCAAGCCACCGTACGGAAATCAAAGTAATGTACGATAATGCTGCTTTATATGTCGGTGCCATGATGTATGACCCTGCTCCTGATAGCATTTTACAACAAGTCACCCAAAGAGATGAAATTGGCAATAGCGACTGGTTTGGTATTTTTATCGACCCTTATAAAGGTGGGATTAATGGGGTTAGTTTTATTGTAACCGCAGCGGGCGCTCAATTTGATGCCAAATATTCTGTTTTTGGAGAAGATGAAAATTGGGATGCCGTTTGGAAAAGTTCGGTCAAAAAGAATGCGGAAGGTTGGGTCGTTGAAATGCGGATTCCCTACTCTGCTATTCGGTTTCCTAATCAAGAAGAACAAGTTTGGGGACTTAATTTTGGTCGATTGATTCAACGTTACCAAGAGAAAAGTTTTTGGAGTAAAATTGACCCGAATCAAAATGGTTTTTTGAATCAATTTGGGCAAATTTCTAATATTTCCAATATCAAATCGCCTTTCCGTTTATCGGCAACGCCTTTTGTGGCAGTTTATGGGGAAAATTATAAAGATAAAAGTGCCAGTCCTAGTACTTCTTGGGGTCGCTCTTTTAATGCAGGAATGGATGTTAAATATGGCATTAATGATGCTTTTACCTTAGATATGACCTTGATTCCTGATTTTGGGCAAGCTCGGTCAGATAATCAAGTCTTGAATTTATCACCTTTTGAAGTCCGTTTTGATGAAAATCGGCAATTTTTTACTGAAGGTTTAGAATTATTTAATAAAGGTGGTCTATTTTATTCTCGTAGAGTCGGAGGTAGACCTTTGAATTATTGGGACGTCGAAGGGCAATTAGGTACTACTGAAGAAATTGTCAATAATCCTGGTCAAACTCAATTGATTAATGCCACTAAAGTATCTGGTCGAACGACTAAAGGATTGGGGGTTGGTGTTTTTAATGCCGTTTCTGCCAGTACGCATGCGACCATTCGTAATACAGAAACAGGGGAAGAACGGTCGTATGAAACCAGTCCATTAACCAATTATAATGTGACTGTTTTTGACCAAAATTTGAAAAATAATTCTTATGCGACCCTGATTAATACCAATGTCACTCGTTTTGGAGATGCCTACGAAGCTAATGTGACTGGTGGAGAATTTGAATTAAAAAATAAAGCCAATTCTTATAGTCTTAGAGGTCGAGGGGCTTTAAGTCAAAAGTATTATACGGATAGAACTGACTTAGGGCATAGAATGTCTATTGGTGTAAGAAAAACAAGTGGTAAAATAGCCGCTGGTCTTTTTTATAATCAAGAAAGCGATAATTATGACCCTAATGATTTAGGTTTCTTGAATAATAATAATGAACGTTCTTTTGATGGATATGTAGAATATAATCAAAATAAACCGTTTGGTATCTTTAATTCTGGTGGTCTTGGGTTTTCTCCAGAATATAGTCGTTTGTATAAACCGAATGTTTTCACCGATTTCTCCATGAATTTTTGGGCTTATGGGCAAACTAAAAGTTTCTGGCGATTTAATGTTTTCACTTACCATGAACCCATTACGACCTATGATTATTTTGAAGCAAGAACCGAAGGTCGATTTTATCGCTTCCCTTCTAGCAATATGATGGGTTGGTATATGGGGTCTGACCGACGAAAGAAATTAGCTTTTGGCTTTTATGGCAATTTCAGAAAATTTAATGAACCTGGTAGAAATAGAGTTTATTTTGGGATTGAACCAAGATTCAGAGTCAATGACAAATTGAATTTTAGCTGGGAAGTCACTAATTTTATTTTGAATAATGATGTCGGTTACGTGAATAAAATCGGAGCAAATGAGGAGGATATTATTTTTGGTGTCCGCTCCCGAAAAACGCTGGAAAATGTCTTCAATACCAATTATAATTTCAATCCAAATATGGCGCTTACTTTTAGAATGCGACATTACTGGTCAAGGGTCAACTACAACGATAATGGTTTTTATTCCTTAAATGAAAATGGCACTTTAAGTCATTCAGATTATTCGGATAGCCATGATAATAATTTTAATGCCTTTACAATAGATATGGTTTATAGATGGCGATTTGCCCCAGGTAGTGATATTTTTGTCGTTTGGAAAAATAGTATTTTTAATAGTAATGACTTGGCGGATATTGGGTTTGGTAAGAATTTAGAAGATTTAAGAGGTGCGCCACAGTCTAATAGTTTGTCTTTGAAAATTATTTATTACTTGGATTATGATTTGTTGAATAAGAAGAGAGATTAGCACCAACAATGGGCTTAGCACATGGAAAACAACAGATGAGTGAAAATTTTTAAGACAGTAGACAGTCAGCAGTGGCAGTAAGCAGTAAAGCCTCGATTTTCAATGCTGAAATTTTGCCTAAACACAGTTATTTGAACAGTCTCAATTTTAAGATTTACAATGGAACGTCTTTCAAATATCAATAAACTTTCTCTTTGCCCTATGCTCAATGCCCTTTGCTGAATATTAAGTAATGCGACAAAAACTAACATCTTTTACTTGGACGAGCATCGTTTATTTTCACCACAGAGGAACGGAGTACACAGAGGGCACAGCGTTTTTTTGACGAGTATAGTTTTATTTGTTAGCAGAAAGTTGTTAACTTAAATTTGTCTGAGTACTTAAAATAAAAAAGGCTTCAATTTTCTATTGGAAAATTGAAGCCTTTTTTATTTTAAGATGGCAAACCATTATTTCCCTATCTCCGCTTTAAAGGAAGCACCTGCCTTAGCATGAAAACCAGGCTTTAAAGTAATAGCTGTATTTGCTTTAATTAAAACAGATTCTTTTTCAGAAATAACGTTATTACTATTCACCTCTTGAGGTGCTGTTTTTTGAGTAGTCATTGCCGTAAAACTTGTGCCTGGAGGAGCAGAAAATCCTGAGGTCAAGGTAATAGACGTAGTTGCTTGATAGGAAGTATTCTGTCCTTTTGAGATAATAGCACTGGTGGAAATTTCCTTTGCAACTGTATTCATTGCTATTGGATTTTCAAGGATAGTTTTAGCTGTATTTAGCTCAGCATTATCCATTTCTACTACTGCTAACTGTTCATTGGCAATACTAGGCGTGATTTTCTTAATCACTCTAATCTTTGCTGGTGGGTAATTCTTTTTAATTTCCTTTTTAGGAATTTTAATAGCCACCACTTCTTCTAAAAAAGGATTGGTTATAATTGCTTTTACGGGTGATTTTTCAATAACCGCTGGCATTTCTGCGACCATACCAGAACTTTGTCCCAGACTTGAGTCCGTATAAAATTGGGAACCAATCATGCTTAAAATAAAAAGCATAGAAGCTGCTGCTAACCAAGCTGTTCGATTAGATTTCACTTGCAATCTACGAATAATAGATGTCTTAGCTCCAATGGGAGTAGCTCCTAAAATTTGTTTTTCCGAAAGGTTACTTGCGGTAAAATTGATTAGTTCGTCTGCTAATTCAGTTGAATCGCTTGCTAAGATTTGTGCTTCTGAAAGATTACTCGCTGTAAAGTTAATTAATGAATCCACTAAATCAGCTGATTCCGCAGCAGTAGTTGTAGTAGGTGCTAAAATCTGTTCTTCTGAAAGATTACTTGCGGTAAAATTGATTAGCTCATCGAATAAACTAACCGCATCTGAATTATTAATCGGCTCTTCTGAAAGATTCGCTCCAGCAAAATCAAATAAACTTTCTGCTAATTGATGTGCTTCTAACTCTTGTTGCAAAGCTGTATTTTGCGGCAATTCCATTTCAAAAATTGACCGCTCCATTTCGCTTAACGTCCCCGTTGTATACCCTTCTATTTTATCGAAATAATTCATAAAGCATCTATTTTATAGCTTATTCCCCATCAACATTGCCTTCAACTCTTTTCCTTCTGCTGGGTGCTGGACTAAATAATTCACTATTCGTTTTTTTCCTTTCAAGTAAGCATTTCGACAAGCACCTTCACTTTGGTAACTTGTCTTTACCACAATTTCTTTATATTTATAACCTTTTGCAACTAAAAGGATAACCTTTACTTGTTCTGCATTTTCGGTTATGTCTTGTAATTTTTGAAGAATTAATTCCGCCATTTGGCTTTCTTCAAATTCATATTTATCGGTACTGGCTTCTACCCTTTGGGTAGCCGTCAAAGGCAGCACTTTTTCCTTCTTATTTTTACCAAAATAGTCCAATACGGTATATTCAACTACTGAGGTAAAATAACTCTTTAATCGAGTGCCTTCTTTTAAGGTTAATCCTTTTTTAACCCTTGTAATTAATTTGATGGTCGCATCTGTAAAAATATCCTCCCAAGCGTCATTCGGTATATCTCGATATTTTTTGCGCCAAACGCCAAGGGAATAATCTTTTACATCCTCAAAAAACCATTTCAATACTAACTGACTATTTCCTCCACTATTTTTAATAGCAATAATAACTTGCTCATCGGCAAAGCCATTATTTGTAGATGGAATAGAGTTGCGTTGATTTAATGCCAATTGATACGGTTTTTGATACATTAGCAGGATTTTTTTTAAGTTTTGTCACCAGTTTGGTTAACTAATTTGTCAATACACAAAAATAAAACAAGTAATTCAGTTGATTTATTGGCTTAGGAACGCTGCATAAATAAGTTTACATTCTTAGGGTAGCTTATTTTGAATCTAGTTTTAGTTTTGAAAACAGGAGTTATGTTGATATAATGACTGTTTTCAAAGCTGAAAATAGGTGCAAAATAAGCAGCCTAAAGTGTAAAGTTATTTTTGGAGCGTTCCTTAGTACTGTGTAATTTAAATAAGTTTAGTGTAAATACTCAATGAGTAAATGACTAGATGAATAAATGTGGTCGCTAATTTTAAACAATTTCGATTATTCTAGGCTTTTGCCATTCGACATTTATTCATTTATACTGTGTATGGGGATAAAAAAGTGATTTTGAAATAAGATACGCAGACCTCTTTACATTTTATCGACCTACTTATCCGTAGAAAATTAAGTCTACAGAGAAAATTTCCACGGATAACTTCCACGGATTTTAAATCCACAACTTTATACTGTTTGGAGTATAATCATTTCCTCATCTACTCATTGAAGATTTACAATTTTAGGTAAGTTCTCAATAAAAATGTAAAATCAGTTCGTCGGATGACTATCGTCGTCCGATGAGCTGATTTAAATCATCCGACGACGCAGTCATCGGACGATTTAAACTGGACTATTGAGTACTTACAATTTTAGTACTTAATCATTTATATATAAATCAAGTTACTAATCAACCATTATCCCTCCCATTCCACTGTTAATAATTTCCTAATTCACTGCACTTTCTTCCTTTCAAAGCAACATCTCCCCTTAACAATTCATTATATTCGTACCAAAAAGGGAAAATAGGTCATGTTTTTGCAGTAGCTTAATTTACCCTTAAGTGATTGGACATAAATAAGTTCCGTTTTTGACCGAGGCTATTTTTTTGATAGGCTAGGCAAAAAAAAATTGCATAGCCTTCGCTATGGAAATATTTTTTAACGACGCCTATCGGAAAAATAGACCGTCATAAAATGTGTAAGTTATTTTTATCCAAGCACTAAATTGTCTAACAAAACCATTTAATATGAATAAGATTACTGGAATTATATTAGGAGCAGTTGTTGTATTACTTGCAAGTGTTTATGGCACTTATGCTTACCACCAAAAAGAAATTGCGACTTTACAAACGCAATTGATTAACCGAGATGGGCAAGTTTCTCAATATGAAGCGCAAATTGGAAATCTCCAAACGACTAATAGCAACCTCTTAAATCGAATGGAAGATTTATCTATTATCGGAAAAACAGGTGCGGAAAGTATCAATAAATCCTTAGATAATATTTCCAAGCAATATGATTTCATTGAAAATTTGTCTACTAAAGTTCAATCTAAAGATTCTTTGAATTTGGCTTTGGTAATGAATATCAAACGCTCTTTGGTCGATATTAACGACGATGATGTGCAAGTAGAGGTAAAAGGAGGCGTTGTTTATGTGTCGATTTCTGATAAATTATTATATGAATCTGGTAGTTCTACTATTAATAAAGCAGCAGAAGAAGTCATTGGAAAAATTGCAACGGTCGTCAATGACCACGAAGAATTAAATATTTTAGTGGAAGGACATACGGATGATATACCGATGACTGGAACTAATTGTGTCGCAGATAATTGGGATTTAAGTGTCAAAAGAGCTACTTCTGTAGTGCGCCTTTTACAAACGGAATATTTTGTGTCTCCTGAAAGATTAACCGCAGCAGGTCGTTCTGAATTTTTACCAAAGGCAATAAATACAACGCCAGAAGGTAGAAGTGCGAATCGACGAACAGAAATTATTATTACGCCTAGATTAGACCAATTTTTCCAGTTATTGGAATCTCCTTTGATTGCGGATTAAATTAGTCATTAGTAATTGGTCATTAAGTCATTAGTGGAAGTCCTGCTAATGACTTAATGACTTCAAATAAAATTTGTCGAGAAGCATCCCACCTCTTCTCGACAATTGAAACATTTGAGTAACCATATTTACTCCAATCGCAATATAATTCTTTTAAGCATAGGTGTCTCATAGCATGTGAAACTGCTTACCAATACTTGATCCATTTATCTCAATTGGACTAGCCTTTTACTTCTTGAATAGGGTGTGTGGTAAAATTTATAGGAGGGGGGGAATAATGTATTTAATGATTCAAACTACTAAGGTGTTTTCAAAAAATGTGCCGAGGTCTTCCTTTATTTTGCTATTTCTTTCCAAAACAGCACATTCCATTTTCTTGACAAAAATACAAACCTCTAACATACTGATAACAAGCTACTTAAACTACTATTAAATATATGTCTTTTCTTTAAAAATTTCGCTTTTTAACACTTTCTATTAACAAATTCTACTTTTAGTACGCTCAAACTAAAAACCTCCATTGAAAACAATTAGCTTCCATGGAGACTGTTTTATTTCGTTGACTTTCCTTTTATCTTGTTACGGTAAATTTGTTCATTAAACGCCCTTTATCGGTCATTATCCCCAAAAAAAAGTCAGCAGGAATACTCCCACTGACTCTGCTTTTAATTTTGGATATTTTATCCAAATTATTAATCCGTTTACAGGATGATAGGTTTTTGCAAGATTAAAAGGATTGCCTCCCTTCATCTTGCTATTCCCTATCATCCAGTATCCCTATTTTAATTTCAACATCTTCTTCGCTTTCGTTCCAAATTTGGTAGATAACTGGTAATAAATAAAACCATTTGCTAATTCTTCTTCGTTTAATTGTATGGTATTATAGCCCGCTTTTCTATTTGCTTTAATGGTTCTTAAAACCCTTCCTGCTTCGTCTCTTAAAATCAGTTGTATTTCCGAATCTCCTGGTAAATAGAATCCAATTTCTGTTTTATCAGGGAAAGGATTTGGATGATTCTGGAATAATTCAAATTTATCCCTATCTACTATTGGGGTAACGAAGGTTAATTGGACATCCATTAATTCGCCATTCTCCTTGTATGCTTCTATAACTGTTGGGCGATTCAGCAAGCTTAATTGCTCGCTTAATTTGCCGTCTTTTTGTGCCGTGAATTCGATGGTGAAGAGGGTTGCTGGTTGCTGGTTGCTGGTTGCTAGTTGGAGGCTACTGCTAACTGCTAACTGCCGACTGTCAACTGCCGACTGATTCCAACTTGTGGTGAGCAATCCTTCGTCCATTTTATGTAGGCCGAAGTTTTCTATGCCTGCCAATCCGCTTTGTAGTTTTTCTACTTTTAAAGCATCATAACCTAAGGTAAATTGATAGCCTTGAATAGTAGCCAATTGTTTGGTGGTGAAATCAAGCGTATAGGTTTCTCCTCTTTTTAAAAGCTTGTTTGCTACGTTGATTTCAAAGGTATTGTCTGTGGTTCTATCTTCTCCTTGCATTAGGCTATTCGCTTTGGCATTGCCGTTGACATCTCCTATTTTAATCGCTACGAAGTCAGACACCCTATCATTTTGTAGGTCAGTTACCTGCGTCATTTCTGGGAATGATTCGGTTAATGGATTATCCGTTGTGAATTCATAATTCGATTCCACAAATCGCCAACTGGTATTATTTGGAAAATGCTCGTCTATTGCCAAAATTAATCTTCTTGCTTGCACTAAATCAAAAGTCGTCACCGTTCCTGACCTATTGACGTCTGCTGCTATCAATTGATAAGGATTTTCAAAGGATTGAATGCCTAGAATATGTTTGGTCATTAGGACTAAATCAAAGGTACTTACGCCATTTAATGGTGTCTCATCTTTTGTGGGTTGGATGGTATAATTTTGATACATTGGTAAGTCAAAAGTATATTGTCCGTCCGCTTGAGTTGCCATCAAATTGGTATTGGCAGACACTTGGACCGCTTCTACCCTATTGGCTTTCCAATCCATAATGGTACCGCTGATGTTTGCCATTTCTAAATTAGTTGCCCCCGCTAGTTTTAAGATTTGAACGTATTCTAATCTACCTACTTTTTCAAAGTCTGTTGAAGTAATCACTTTATCAGTAGTTACAACTCCATGCTCACTCTCTGTTCTAGCTATTTTTATAGGCGTTTGTCCTACTTCGTAAACACACCAATTCGTAATAGTGTAGGTTCTTACTATTTTTAAACAAGCATCTTCTACGGTTCTAAATTCTTGGTCTTCCACTTCATACGCCATTAAATCACAAGCGCCGTTCTGAATTTCTAGGTTAGAACTTGGCACTTCTGCATTACAATCCCCTGTCCAATCGGCAGGTAAGGTAATTGCCCAATTCGCTTTGGTTTCAATGCTTATCGTCTGCTCTGACCAATTGGATTTTTTGCCCGTACCATTTCCATCAATGGCTCGGAAACGACGTTTAAGTTGCGCTTCTCCACAGACTTGTTTAAGTAGCTGATATTGTTGTTCGAGGACTAAATTATGACAAGTAATATTATCAGAACAAATAGGATGACCATATTTTGTATTAAAATCATCCGCTTGTACACTGGTTAAATCTATCCATTCTGCGTCATCCATTTGACCATTGCTATTAGCGTCTGTCTCGGCTAATGTCTCGTCAATATGTACTTCCTCGCAGCTTTGCGTTATAGCTTGTAAATCACTACAAATTGGTGCTAATTTATCTTCTACGACTACTGAAGTCCAACACGTATTTTGATTACCAGAAGCATCTGTTACTCTTAAATAAACGTTTCGCTCCTGATTGACATCTTCGCAATCAAAAATCACCACAGAATCCCAATTTACTTCGTCTCGACTTACTTCATATTTTACGATTCCACAGGCATCATTTGAACCTGCGTCTATATCGCTATAATGTAATCTAGCTTTGGATTGACTGATAGACAAATTAATATTATCTCCGCAAATCGCAGCAGGTTTGGTCACATCTTCGATAATGACTAATTGGGTGATGCTCGTTGTTTTAGTTTGAAGGGTACAATCATCTGCTGCTACCCATGTTACTTCAAAAGAATCGGCAGTTAAAGTGGTTAATTCAGTTGCTGGAATTGTCCATTTTTTACCATTTTCTATTCTTGAAACTTCGCCTATTTTCACGATTGGCGTAGAACAATTATCCGTAGCCGTTGGGGCTGCTAATTTTGTAATATCTAGGACACAAACATCATGCGGTAATTCCAGATTGACGGTTGGTAATTGTGTCGTCACAAATTTAGGGGCTATCGTATCTCTTAATTCTATTAATTGCGTATCTACAGGCATAATCCCATTCTCTGCGTCACACCAATCTAAAACATCCCAATAACGGAAGATTTTTCTTCCACAGTCTGCAGGTATTTCTACTGTTCGTTTTTGTAAAATATAGCCACAAATATAATTCGCCGTATCTAAGGCAATTGTATCTGTTGGCACTAAAACACCATTCACTACTTTTCCTACTTTCATCCTCGGCATGCCTGTTTTGGTAGCGTTCGCTAATTCATTGGCGCCCATTTCTCCACAGCTTAAAATCACATCCGAAGTTTGAACTATCTCGGTAATACCAGGTCTAATAATGACTATAGATTGGGCTAAATTCGCTTCATTTCCGCAAACATCTGTTGCTTTCCAATTTAATACCGCACGGGTTGTATCGCAGGTAGCACCGTCATTTAAGACCGTCGTACCTACAAATTCAACTTTGGCACTATCACAATTGTCTATCACTGTTGGTGCTGTAATACCTAATGCCTCCGCCGTCAAATCGACGCTACATAATTTAAAGGTATCGCTAGTCGCAGTAGCTTGGAAAATTGGTGGCGTTTGGTCGATAATATTGACCTTCACTTCACAAGTTGTAGATTGAACACCATTATTACAGAACGATAAATTTAAATCTTGATAATAGCGTCTTTCTATTTCAGCCGTAATACTACCGCCACATTGGTCAATCATATCTTTGGTGACTTGTGGATAATTTCCACCTTTGCCACCGCCACTTGCTAAGGTAATATCTTGCCCATTTTTATCTTTTCCGCTAAGGGTGATGAAATAATAAACCGTATCAATAAGCGTATCACAAGTATTTTCTAATAAATCATCAGGCGTTAAGGTAATGGCACAACTTGTGCCTAATGGTACATTTATTTCATCATTACAAACTAAGTTCGCCGCTTGTACATTCATTACGGCTTGCGCTGTTTTAGCGGTATCGCTTTTCAATTTATAATCTACTAAATAAACGCCGATACCAAAGGTGTCCGCTTTGATAGTATCGGTGGTTGCTAAACAAGTGTCTAGGCATAATTTACCCTGGGCATTCAATATTCGGACAATTTGAGAATCTTTGACCGTTCCACAATTAGCGGTAATGGTCGCTGATAAAATATCAAATGTAGCATAAGATGCTTCACATGTTAAGTTGGCGACTAGGTCATTCGGCGGCGTTAAAATTATTTCCTTTTCGACACAAGTTACCTGACTTTGCCAACCTTTTCCTTTGCGGTTATCACCATTGGTCTTAAACTGGAAGGTGATACAGCCGTCTGGATTCACCGAAGGCAAACAAGAAGAAGCGACCCAACCACCAGTTTGACTAACCCCTGCCCCACTGTATTTTCCAATTAAAGACGCCCCAATCGTTTTTCCATCATAGACAAACAAAGTATCTCCTACGGCTAAGTCGAATTGACTAAAACTAAGCATTAGTTGTTTCCATTTATCGGCAGCACATATTGTATGGATAATGTTTCGGCTACTGGTATCTTGATAGAGGTGCTCTGTATTATTACTTCTGAATTGACAGCTTCCACAATTTTTTAAAGTCGTCAGCGCAGGGGTCTTTCCGTTACCAATTCCCATAGAACAACTAGGCGTTTCTGGAGGCAATCCTTCTTCATCAGGAGTTACATTATTTCTACAAGAAGCATCATAAGTACAAGTATTGGCAACTTGTAAAGTATCTCTGGAATTACTTAAACTTACGGAATATCCTTTTCCGTCAATATGCAATCCTGCCAAATAATAATCACTTAATCCATTGCCTTTAGGCACTTCAATAGCGGCTGTTCCTAGCGTAATTGGATTTAATGGATAGAGCGTTCCTGTATTTGGCTGGGTAATTCCACTAGCAGGATTTACATAAAAACCTGTAGTAGCAATTACTTTCCAACTATCCCCAGAAGGAGCAGTAATTCGAGTATATTCAAAAAATTGTCCATCACCCGCATTAAAACTGGATTCATTATTTAAACAAACACAAGGGTCAATAATAAACGCTTGATAATCATCTATTTCTATCAGATAATGAACGGTATCACAGAAACCATTTTTATCACAAATAACCACATCAAAAGTATCTTTATCAATAAAAGGTGTTTCCGTTATAATATAAGTCAAACAACCTGTATCGTCCTCCACATCGAAATTCCCACCTGCAATTAGGCCTTTTCCAAGCCCACTTTTATCATAAGCAATGATATCACTTCCTTCTAAACAAGGATGGTCAATACAAATTTGAATTGGTTCTCCTATTTTAATATCTTCTCGAACAATTAAAGGTGGCAAATCAAAAATAATCGTAGATCGGA
>JBGCFJ010000825.1:0-12569 GCA_045106885.1 Saprospiraceae bacterium | reverse complement strand
GAGTTCTGTTTTAGGTATCAAAGGAACGATGGATAATGGTATCATTTATGATATTAGCAGTAGTTTTGGTTTTAATAAAATCAGCTATTATTTAATGAATACTTTAAACCCTTCTTGGGGACCATTCTCTCAGCGTAACTTTAAGCCAGGAGATTTACAGCAATATGAAAGAAACTTAAATATTGACTTTTCTAAGGAATTGAGTGAAAAAGTAAATTTAGCGGTTGGTTTCCAAAAAAGAAACGAAACGTATACAATGTTTGAAGGAGATTACCAATCTTACGCAGCAGGCCCTTGGGCTGGTGTAGGTAACTTAATCAATCCTGAAACAGGCGAAAATTACCAAACGCCAGCTATTGGTGCCAACGGTTTAGCAGGTACAACTAAAGATGATGCTGGTGTATTTGAGAGTAAATCTTGGGGGCTTTACGCAGATTTGGAATTTGATATTACCGAAGATTTCTTAGTACAAGTAGCTTACCGTCACGAAGATTATAAAGAATTTGGTGGCGCGGATAATGTTAAAGTAGCTGCACGTTACACCGTTGCAGATTGGTTAACTTTAAGAGGTGGTGTTTCTACAGGATTCCGTGCTCCTACACCAGGTCAAGCAAACGTAGTAACCATTACCACTTCTTTTGATGGGGTAACAGGTATGCAAGTACAGGAAGGAACGGTAGCACCTACGAATCCATTAGCACAACAATTGGGTGGTTCTGCATTGACGCCAGAAACTTCTACAAATATTAGTTTCGGTTTGGCTTCTCGTTTGTCTAATAGTTTAAGTATCACTTTAGATTATTACAACATCGAAGTAGATGACAGAATTATCAAGTCAAGAAGTTTACCAATCGTCAATCCATTATTCTCTGAATTGGCCTTCTATACCAACTCTTTAAATACTTCTACTTCTGGTATAGATGCCGTAATTAGTTGGAGAAATGCGACTACAAGTTTCAATGTAGGCTATAACTATAACGAAACAGAAGTATTAAGTCAAAGAGAAGTAGGTGGACAAAATCCAGTAAATGACGGAACTATTTTCAACTTAGAAAATAATTTACCAAAGCATCGTTTAAATGCCACATTCAATCATGATTTTGGTAAATTATCTACTATGATTCGTGCGAATTACTACGGTTCGACGATTGATGAAAGAGGTGGTAGAGAAGAAGTAGACCCAGCAACTTTAATTGATCTTGAAATAGGATATCCTGCAACAGATCAATTAAGATTCGTTTTAGGTGCAAATAATGTATTAAACAAGTATCCTAATATGATTGCAACTAGAGCGTCTCAAGGAATGCCTTTCCCTCGTCGTACACCAATTGGTTACCACGGTGGTATGGTTTATTTCAAGGCGGTTTATAAAATGAAATAATAGTGATTGGTGATTAGTGATTGGTGATTGGTTGCATTGTGCAAACATTTAGCTTTTGTAGCAATTACCAAGATGCCAAATCAATCAATCAATCAATCAATCAATCAATCAATCAATCAATCATCATCAACAATTAATTGGGCGGCAATTTCCTATTGTCGCCCAATTTTTTTTGTTTAAATTCAGTTCCTCAAAACGCTTGGATATCTTTTGGAGAAAATTACGGTTCAAAATGATATGGGTGGAGAATTGTACCTTAGACCTCTGGTCTGAGTAGGTTTGAGTACAGCGGTAACACGATTTTCTACTCAGACCAGAGGTCTAAGCTACTGTTGACCCACCTAAATCACTTTGAGCCTAAATTACTTTGATTTATTTAGCAACAATAAGTTAGTAATTTGCACGATACCAACCAATCACCAATCACTAGTCACTAATCACCAAACTGTTCTTTAATTTTCAACAACTCTCCATCAAAAATTTCCTGATACTTCCCATCCTTCTGCCGCAAATTCAACCATTGGTCCACATAAGCTTTAAAGGTATGATCTCTTGGTAATAAATAACCCATTTCAAAAAAATTAAAAGGTTGGTTGGGATTAACTGCTTCTAATTCTGGATGAATTTGTTCTTGAATTAATGTTTCTACGGCGTCGGTCACCATCAAATCTGCTTGACCATCTACTATTTTTTGAAAAACACTTAAATTTTCTCCATTTTCCACAATCGTTGCATTCGGGAAATTCGCTCTAGCAAAAGCTTCATTTGTCCCTCCAGGGTTCACAATTACTCGAACACCTTTTTGATTAATCGCTTCAATACTGGTAAATCTAGTCGCATTTTCATCTCTCGTTATCGCCGCTTTACCGCTAGATAATAAAGGAATACTAAATAAGGCTTGTTGTTGGCGAGCCAATTTTATGGTAATGCCGCTCATCCCAACATCAAATTTACCAGTTTCCAAATCCGTCAATAAAGTAGGCCAACTAGTTTTAACAAATTCTACGTTTACACCTAATGAGGCTGCCAAATCTTTGGCTAATTCAATATCTACGCCGTAGAAAATATTACTTTTAGTATCTAATTGGTAGGAAAAAGGTTTAAAATCGCCTGTGGTCCCCACTCTCAAAACACCGCTTTTCACTATGTCGTCTAATTTAGAATAAGTGGTCGAAATAGCTATTTTTTCTTGAACCTGCATAGTCGGTGCACAGCTTATCAAACCTAAACTAGCGATTAAAAAAAAGAATAGAAAGTGGTTGTAATTTTTTTTAGCAAAGAAGCACCTCATTTTGTGTTATTTATTTTGATTTAGCATTTATTTTTAGATACATTTAGCTCGAAATCAAAGAGTATAAAAATTCAAAATTGTTTTAAACTATAATTCCATGCAATCTACAAAAAAGATAGTTATTTGTGGCGCAGGCGTAGCAGGAATTGCAACTGCGTACTATCTAAAAAAAATGTCTCCTACTGTTGAAATCACTCTGATTGATAAAAACCAACCGATGGCCTTTACCAGTAGCAAATCAGGGGAAAATTTCAGAGATTATTGGCCGCATCCTAGTATGGAAGCCTTGAGTAGTCATAGCATTGACCTCATGGAGGATTTGCAAAAAGAATTTGGTAAGGACGCTTTTAGAATGGAATTTTCGGGCTATCATTTTGTGAGTCATCAAGCTGAGAAACCTATTTTTGCTGATGATGATGCCCCTGAATTTCGAGCACGAAATAAAGTCACGACAGACGCAGCCGCCATTCATCAGGAACATCCATATTTAGCTCCAGACATTCAAAAATCTGTTTTTATTAAAAAAGCAGGGAATGTGGATTCCATTACGATGGGGAATATGCTATTAAAGATTGCCAAGACGGAAGGATTAAAATTAATAGAAGGGGAAATAACTGACATTAATCAAAACGATAGTGGTTTTGCCATCCAATTAGACAATAAGGAAGCCATTCAAGCGGATAAAATTATCCTTGCTGCTGGGCCATTTATCAACCATTTAGCAGGCATGTTAAGTTTTGAATTTCCCGTTTGGAATACCTTACAACGAAAATTTCTCATTCCTGACCCGAAAAAAGTCATTCCTGCAGATATGCCGTTTACCATTTATTCAGATGGACAAACGTTAGGTTGGTCGGATGAAGAAAAGGCATTTTTTGAATCAGAAGATAGTTTAAAATGGTTGACACAGGAATTTCCTGGCGCTATCCATATCAAACCAGAATCAGGACGAATAAAAATGGGTTGGGCATTTTCTACCAAAGCAGCAACTCCACAATGGGCCATTCCTCCGTTTGAATATTTCCCACAGGCAGTACTAAAAGGCGCTAGTCGATTTATTCCAGCCTTGGCAGATTATGCAGAAAATATGCCTACCCCGCTCATTGAATATGGCGGATACTATACTCGAACTAAAGAAAACTGGCCTTTGGTTGGTCCTACGGAAATGGAGCATGTTTTTGTGGTTGGCGCATTGGCAGGATTTGGTTCTATGACCGCTTGTGCAGTCGGGGAATTATGTGCGCAGTATATAAGTGGAGCAGCTTTGCCTTGGTATGCTGATTATTTCCATCCAAATCGGTATAATAACCCCGCTATGCAAGAAGTGTTGGATAATTTGGATTTAGATGGACAGTTGTAAGGCTTATCAAGTAACTTCCCGTTACTTGATAAGTTAATTAAGGATAATTGGTTTGAAATCTTCTAGCACCATTACTTGTCGAATTAATGGTGGGAAGTTACTGGAAAATAGCAGCTATCGACTATTTCTTCAGTTTCTCCAAATCTTTCAAATTCACCAAGTCACTCAAATTCTGATACTTTCGAAAAAACAGAAATCTATCTCCTGGTAAATTCACCCTCAAATCAGGTTTGCCAAAACTTTTTAGTCTCGTAGAAATAATCCCTTTAAATCGAATTGGTTTGGAATGTTTGCCCAAAGTTAAATTCCATTTTGTCTTTCCTTTGATTTTGATATAGCCTGGTCGAATTTTTAAATCGGCTAAATCTAAGCCATCCAATAATTTACCACTCCCTAATAGTTTTGGTAAAAATTGATTAAAATTCTTAGTTAATGCTTCTTCAATGGCGGCTTGTCCAATAGATTGAGCAGAAAGGCTCATACTACTAAATAACAAGACACTAAGTAACAGCAATATATTTTTCATAAGTCGAGTTTGTTTTCTTTTAAGACCTAAAAAAGGAGCGGAAGTAACGTAAGTTCTCAATACCCTTCGAATATAGAGCACTTACAAATTACCTGCTACAAAACCCCATACTTCAACCCTTGCTTCATTTTAAAATCATGAAAATCGAAATCTGTAGGTAAGCTATAATCAACATTTGCTGGAATCGCCTCCAATAATAAAAACGGTTGTGTCAATAATTCTCGTTTTCCATAAGGTATCCAAGAACCAGAAATAGAGGAAAAAGGAATGCCTTCTTTCAAACCTCTCATTTCATGGTCATAATAAGGCGGATGCCAATAAAAATTACCGGGAACGGCATGATGTTTTTCTTTATTAATAATGTATTCCACATCTCCATCAAGCAAATAATAGAATTCGCAGATAGCATGACTATGGGTAATATATTTACTTTGTGGGCCCCAAGTCAAATAGGAATAATTTAAATCGTAGCCGCCATTCGGTCTTTTGACTCGAAAAACACTTTTGATTTTAGCCAAATTGGACATTACTTTTAAAGCAGGTCCTAATTTTTTAAGGTCTTCGGCAAAGAAAAAACTTTTAGGGTCTAAGTTGACTACATCTACCCAATCAACGGATGATTCACTTCTAAAAATAGGTTCCTGCGGATAGAAAGCTGTTTTGTCGAGCATTTGCCAAGTGGTCTGTTGACTTTTAAAAAAATCGTTCGTTATTCCCTTATTTACTTTGGTATCGACAATTTGGTAAGGTTGACTATCAGAATCATTCCAAAAATCAAAATCTGGAGGAATAATACCTGCCTGAGGTTGAAAATGCAAATTACTCCCCGTCAAGTAATAGCCTGATTGTAAATAGGAATTATCGCCCTGTGGTGCCCAACTGAACCATAAAATTTTTAAGGGTTGAGTACTCATTACCTTGACGCTCTTTTTCGCATAGCTATCAAATCTTATAGACGTCCCTACCGAAACATTGGCAGTTGAATCATTGGAAGTAATAGTCGCTGCCCCCTCGAAGATATGATAAACAGAAGGCGCTGCTTGTGTATGTAAAGGTAATGCTGCACCTGCGGCTATTGCCAACTCTATTACTTTTAAATCTGGATTGTTAAATACTACTCTTGTTTTAACTACTTTTGATAAATTGGCTAATCCATCTGCACCTATTTTTTCCCAATCAAAACGAAAGACTTCCTTTATAGGCGTCCATGGTTGTTGATGAGAAATATTTTCAATCTTTGTTAAAGTGGAATCTGGAAATGGTCTAGGCTTTTCAGGGGTTGCCATGTCGGCTGCCTTTTTTTTCCGAAACATCGCCATTAAGGCATCATTCGGATCATTCGCGATATTTTCGGGCGTAGGGAAATAAATATTTGGGTCTATTTTTTCAAAAGGGGTAAAATCGCTTGGCTGTAGTCCTGTTACCGTAGGTTCTATTTTTGGTTGACAAGCCATGAAAAGGCATAGTATTATTGTCGATAAACTAAAAAGTAGGTTTTTCATGTTTTGAATTGATGATGAATAAGTCGTTTCTTTTTTAATTAAAAAATTGAAATTAAACTTATTTTAGGTGAATCAAAATTTTAATAAACCAAATCCTCCTTCGGTTCGTCGTTAAAAACCTAGTAGCAATCCGAAAAAGTTGTCGTTCGTCGGATATCGGCGCATATTTGTAGTGTATTCAAAGCAATACTACTTAATTAACAAACAATTAAGTGACCTTTTAAAACCGAATGAATTTCTTTTAATAATTACTCATATATAATAAAAGAAAAGCTATAAACAATTTAGTTATTAACAATAGCACCCATAAATCGTTGATTCTGAGGGAGGTAAACTCATGCAGTTTGTTTCCCCCAGGAGAAAAATAAAATAATTGTTAGATTGTTATGATTGTTAAATTGTTATATGGTTACTAAAAAACCATTGAAAACAGATTAAAGCCTTATGATAACAAAAACCAATGAATCTTTGAAGACAGATTAAAACCATTTGACAACAAAACCAATGAATCTTTTGAAAACGAATTAAAACCATTTGACAACAAAAACCGATGAACTTTTTGAAAACAGATTAAAATCATTTGACAACAAAACCATTAAACCATTACTCAGACCAGAGGTCTAAGCTACGAAAACATTACCAATGAATCTTTGAAAACAGCATTAAAACCATTTGACAACAAGACTCCCTTACCAGGCAGAAATGTCTGAGCTATTTCAACGATGAAAATCGGGTGAATTCTACGATGATTATCGCATAGATAATCCATGTCTGTGCTATCGCAATGCCTATGCAAATAGGTATTTCGAAGCACCTTTTTGAAAATAATTTTTATCAACTCATACAAAACAGTTCGCTTGTTTACTACCACCTCTCGTGCATTGTAAGCCGTGAATCGTTTTATCAAAACCAATTAACATGTCAAAATTTAAAGAAAAAGCCGAGCGCAGTTTTAATGGAAAATTAATACTCTACGGAGCAGGTTTCACCATCCTCCTATTCATGATGCTAATGATTAATCCTTTTGGGTATAATGATCTAGGATACCGAGAAGTAGTAGAAACACCGACAGGGCAAAAGGATGTTATTTTCACCAATGGCGTTTATTTTAAATTCCCTGGTTCAAAAATCACTACTTACCCAAACGTAATAACAATTAGTCACCGTGGCACTAAAAATGGGTCAACGGTAGAAGGTGGGCTAATTCCTATCCGATTTAACGATGCAACAGAAGCTTCTGCACAAACAGTCGTTCGGTTTAGATTACCCGATTTAGAAAAGGAAATGTTGACCTTACATTCTGAATATGTGAATAAAGAATATTTAGCGATGAAAGGATTAGCGCCTTATACGATTGAATGTTTGAAAAACTCAGCGCAATTGATGGATTCTGAGCAGCATTATTCTGGTGGCCGTGCACAATTGTCTCAATTTTTCCAAGACCAATTAGAAGACGGATTATACTTGTTAGATGTAAAAGAAAGAGTAACCAGAGATACCTTTACCAATGAAGTCAAAAGGTTTTATGAAAGTAATATTCGAGTAGACAAAGATGGGCTAAAGGTGCGAAAAGAATCAGATTTAAAACAATTTGGTATCAACATCGCTAGTGCAACGATTGAAAATGTAGACTACGAATCACAGGTAGATGAGAAATTAAAAAAGAAGATTGAAGCTAGTACTAGAGAAGCCGTTTCTAAGCAAAACTTAGTCACCGCTCAGCAAGAAGCAATGACTGCCGAAGCAGAAGGCCGGAGAAAATTAGTAGAGATTGAATATGAGGAAATGCAGAAACAAACACAAGCAGTTGTACAAGCAGAAACGCAAGTAAAATTAGCTTCCAAGGATAAGGAAAAGCAGTTAATCGCTTTAGATGGTGCTAGATTAGAAGCACAAAAAATCAAAGCTTTAGCCGATGCAGAAGCTTATTCTAAGCAAAAAGTAATGGCAGCAGATGGTGCCTTAGAAAAGAAATTAGCTACTTATAAAGAAGTTCAAAATATGTGGGCCAATGCCTTTATGAATTATAAAGGAGACTTAGTGCCTAAGTTCCAAACCGCTCCAGCTAATGGCAAAGGCGGTGGCAATGCAGGCTTAGATTTCATGCAAATCATGGGCGCTAAAGCTGCGATGGACTTGAACTTGGATATGACGGTTAAAAAATAAAATAGTCCGTAATACATTGGTCAATAGTCAGTAATGTGAACTGCTCTAATAACCAATGACTAATTTAAGAATAAGCTAGCTATTCAGTGGCAGGTCTTGGGACGGAAGTTCTGGCTTGCTGCTTTTTTTTGCGGATACTTTTTTCTATGATTTTTTGTTTTTCCACGAATTTTGTTCCCCCACGAATTTTTGTTTAACTATAGTTCCTTCAGTCGTACTGACTATAAAATATTAATAAAATAAATTAGCGTTCTTTTAGTAAAAGAGGCTCTACGGTGAAAATTGTGGGTTATTATGAAGTTTCATTTAACTGTATTCGTTTTGGAGTCCGACGTGTCGGACACTTTGAAAGTGTCCGACACGTCAAGACGTTTCGTACCCACACTTTTCACCGTAGTGCCGTAAAAGAATTAGATATATACCTTGAAATTATAAATGAATCATTCATAAGAAAACATAATTCGTAAAAAAACCTCAATAAAATAATCCGTGGGGAGTTTAAATTCGTGAGAAAAACCATAATTCGTGGGGAGTTTAAATCCATGGGGAAAAACATAATCCGTGGGGGAGTTTAAATCCGTGGAGAAACATAATTCGTAGGAAAAACACATATATAAACTCCATTCGTATTAAATTTCTCGTACATTAGTCGCTCAAATCAACTATTAACCAAAAAATTGAGCCTCATGCGACGACTTGCCAATTTATGTTTCCTTTTTTTAATAACTGTTAGTTGCTTCATAGCTTGTCAATCAACAACTAAAGAATCAGCAATTTTAACCGCTAAAAAATGGGACAAAGTCACCCTAACTTTCAAAAGTATACCAACTAGTGAAACCGCTGAAGACAATCCGTTCTTAAATTATCGCCTTAATGTTACCTTTAGAAATGGACAAAAAACGATGATGGTGCCTGGGTTTTATGCAGCAGATGGTAACGCTGGAGAAACGAGTGCTGAAACTGGAAATGTATGGAAAGTCCATTTTAGACCAGATATGGAAGGAACATGGGAATATGCAGTTTCTTTTAGAAAAGGAATAGACATTGCTATTGCAACGGATGCTAATGCGGGAGTAGCGACTGATTTTGATGGTCAAACAGGTACAATTCAAGTAAGTGCTGCGGAAGCTGGCACAAAAGGGCGTTTACAATATGTCGGCAAACGGTATTTGCAATATGCAGAATCGGGTAACTATTTTCTAAAAGGAGGGGCAGATAGTCCTGAAAATTTTCTAGGGTATTTCGATTTTGATGGAACAGCAAGAGGTGGTTTATCGGAAGAAAGAGAAGGCGAAGCTTCCGCAAAAGATGGTTTACATAAATTTGAACCACATCTAAAAGATTGGAAAACAGGCGACCCAACTTGGCAAGGGGACAAAGGAAAAGGAATGATTGGCGCTTTAAATTATTTAGCATCCAAAGGCATGAATAGTGTGTATTTCCTAACCATGAATATTGAGGGAGATGGTAAAGATGTTTTTCCATATACTAGCTATGAAGAGCGATTTCGATTTGATTGTAGCAAATTAGCGCAATGGGAAATCGTTTTTGACCAGATGGATAAATTAGGACTGATGCAGCATATTGTTTTACAAGAAACAGAAAATGAAACGCTTTTAGATAAGGGAGACACAGGCAAAGAACGAAAATTATATTTGCGAGAAATGATTGCTCGATTTGCCCATCATCCGCAAGTCAAATGGAATATTGGTGAAGAAAACGGACCTGCTCATTGGTCACCAATTGCCCAAAATACCGCACAACAAAAAGCAATGGTTAGCTATCTAAAACAAACTGACCCTTACCAAAATTTTGTGGTTATCCATTCTCACTCGGATTTTCATAATAGAGATTCTTTATTCGATTTATTGCTAGGATTTGAAGATTTAGATGGGATGTCTATGCAGGTCAATCGCAAAGAATACATCCATGAAGTCACAAAAGATTGGTTACAAAAATCCGCTGCGGCAGGCAAACAATGGGTCATGCCAATGGATGAAATCGGCCCACATTGGAGAGGCGCTGACCCAGATGATAGAGTAGATAATAATCAAGACACCGTAAGAGCTTTAGCACTTTGGGGTAATTTAATGGCTGGCGGCGCAGGCGCAGAATGGTATTTTGGTTACCGCAATCACAATAACGATTTAGGTTGTGAAGATTGGCGTTCTAGGGATAGATTATGGGATTATACCCGCCATGCTTTGACCTTTTTCCAAACACATTTACCCTTTGCAGAAATGGCAAGTCAGGATGAATTATTAAATGGTGACCAAGCTTATTGTTTCGCTAAAAAAGGGGCAATTTATGCCGTTTATCTAACTTTCGGCGGACATGCTGCCCTTGATTTATCTAGTGAAACAGGTACTTTTTCGGTAGATTGGTACAATCCTCGAACAGGTGGTGCTTTGCAGAAAAGTGTGATTCAGCAATTAGAAGGAGGCGATGTGGTTAATTTAGGTGCGCCACCTGCTGATTTGGATAAGGATTGGGTGGTTTTGTTACGGAAAAAATAGTCGGTTGCCAGTTGCGAGTTGCGTGCTTCATATTATAAGTTTTAATCATTAAAATTGAGTGGAATAAAAATTCGTCTCTATTAAAATTTAAGCTACCAGTTATCTCTAAAGAAATTGCTTGTTTTGAATAATTGGAAAAACGCTTAAAAAACTTAGTATTAAATGGAATCATTTTATAAAAAAGGGAGTTGCTTATAGTTCTGATTTCAAAACCAATCAACTCCATACTTTCATGAACCTCATTTACTGCATAGATTTATTCGGTACACTCGTATTTGCCATTAGTGGTGTTTTAGTAGCCGTCGAAAAGAAATTTGATTTAGTTGGGGCGATTATTATTGGCATCGTAACTGCTGTTGGTGGTGGTACTTTGCGAGATATGATGATTGGAGAAACACCCGTTGGTTGGATGAAAGATTTGAACTATTTATACGTTATTTTTGCCGCCTTGCCGCTTTGCTATTTTTTCCAAAAATCCATTCAAAAATTACGAAAAGGTATTTTCTTATTTGATACCATTGGCATAGGTTTGTTCACCATTTTGGGCTTACAAAAAACATTAGGGGTTGGCCTCTCCCCTATTATTGCGGTGATGATGGGTATTGTTTCGGCGGTATTTGGCGGTGTAATTCGAGATGTTTTGACAAATGAAATACCACTTATTTTTCGGAAAGAAATTTATGCGAGTGCTTGTCTGGCAGGAGGATTGGTATTTTTAGGTTTAGAATATGTCTTTCCAGCACTGATTTATAATGTTCCTGTTTCTATTTTTGTTGTCATCATTATTAGATATTTGGCGGTACGCAAGAATTGGGCTTTACCTTTTGAACCTAATTCTTAAGTAGTCTTTCAAGTAAATAGTGTCGGGTACTCGTAATCGCCAAATAAATTGGAACTGTAAATTATCGGTTGATAGGACTTACAAAGTTTTCAAAACTTGGGAGTAAGTACTCAATCGTCAACTGGTAGCACAGACTTCAGTCTGTCCCGTTTAAAAGCCTTTAGGCTTTTTACACTATATGGCAACCAAGCCTGAAGACTTGGAAACAGGACAGGATAAATCCTGTGCTACCGATTGAGTACTTACTCCCAAGTTTTGAAAACTTTGTAAGTGCTATCAACCGATATTTTACAGATCCAATTTATTTGGCGATTACGAGTACCCAACACTATTTACTTGAAAGACTACTTAGTGAAGAGAATTAAATAAATTGCTCCAGAAAGCGCAGTTATTTTTTCGGCTAAAAAAAAAAAATTAGTGCATATCCTTTGGTACAGACTCTTTTTTTTAGTTTTTTAGACGGACAAAGAACAAGCTTAATGGGGGTAAGTTATTTTGTTCTTTTCACTTATTTAAAACTAGGTTAACTATCCACGATATTCATCGGGACAAGTTGTGTTCAAAAGATGGTCGTTTATTTTGTCACCGTACTTATTAGTGACGAGGTAGGAATAAATAATCAAAAACATTTTAATCTCCACAGGTTGCGTATTTTCTATTTTACGAAGACTTTCATTTTTCCAAATCGTTGCATCTATTCTCCTTGCGCACCAATAAACTCAAATTGGGGTTGTTCCACATCAATAATATTATTTACAACCAAATAACCTCCTAGTGGCCCATTGGCATTCCCTGTTTCTGATTATCTAAATACATTCAACTTTTTCTACTTTTAGGCGCTTACACAAAATTTAAAACCAACAAATTGTCGATAATTTAAAATGTCGATAATTGTTAATCTCAAATTCAACTTCAACCTCAAATTCCCGCCGAAGGTGGTTTAAAATTGAAAATTTGAAATTGAAAATTGAAAATTAAATTTTACT
>JBGCFJ010000824.1:0-2303 GCA_045106885.1 Saprospiraceae bacterium | reverse complement strand
CCCGACAATGAGTTTTTATGTTACCAGCATCTGTCTGTTGATACAGCCTACACGCTGAATTATCACAAAATTGGGTGGATTTTAATATGTCAAATTCTAAAGATAGTTGACCAACCCATCCCTGATGTAAAGACATTGGATAACACCGATATTTTAATTGAAGTAAAAAGTTCCGCAGTTGGTTGGGTCGATTTATTGATGACAAGTGGGCAATACCAGCATCAGCCACCACTACCCTATACGCCTGGTTTGGAATATTGTGGAGTAGTCCTATGGATAGGTCCAGCAGTTGAAAATGATTCTATTAAAATTGGCGATAAAGTAATGGTCGATGGGTTTATAAGCGGTCCCCGTTCGCCAGGGAAATACCAGCAATATGGTGGTTTTGCTACTTATGCGGTTGCCCCAATTGAAGCTATTATTCCAATACCAAAACGTTTGTCTTTCGACCAAGCTTGCAATTTATTGGGCAGTTATGAAACGGCTTATCATTGTTTGATTACCTGTGGGCAATTACAAGCTGGAGAAACCGTTTTGATTCATGGCGCATCTGGCGCAACAGGATTGGCTGCCGTTCATCTAGCTAAATTATTAGGTGCTACAGTTATTGCTACTGGTCGGTCTGATGAAAAATTAGCGGTCGTTAAAGCACAAGGTGCAGATTTCGTTGTTAATACCAAAGCGACGCATCCCGATGAAAAAGTACGACGATTTAGAGGCGATGTCAAAGCGTTAACGGAAGGAAAAGGCGTAGATGTAGTTTATGATGGTGTTGGTGGTGCGATTTCTGATGAAAGTTTGCGTTGTGTCAAATTTGGTGCTCGATTTTTAATTGTTGGTTGGGCAGCTACCCCTTTTGTAGCAAGAGGAAAAGGCAAAAGAGGGGCGCCTAATGTTAATCGTTTACCGACTAATTTAATTATGATGAAAGGCTTAAAGGTTTTGGGTTGTCCTTCCGTTATTGCGGCGCAACATGACCAGACTATTCGTCCTAAAAGAGTACAAGATATTTTTCAATGGGTGGAGGAAGGAAAAATTACCCCTTTTGTTTCTAAGGTATTTTCTTTAGCTGAAGTAAAAAAAGCTATGTTGGCTAAATGGAATGGAGAGATTATTGGAGGAGGGGCTGTTCGGGTAAGCGAAATTTAGGTACTTTATTTACAGCTCTTTTTGTATGGTCCTAAAAATTTATCGCCATTAAAGTGAATTAAATGGTCTGGATTATCGGCTATCCATACTTCTGTTTCCCATGCGATGTCTGTTGAACTTTTTCGTAATGCTTCTTTATTAGGAAAAACTGTTATATAAATAACATGTCCTTTGAAATTTCTTGAATACTTTTTTAATACTGACAATCTGGTTTCATCAATAATTCTATCAGAATAGGCATTTTCTATTAAATAAAGCCAATTCTTTTCTTTTGAATAAGCAATGATATCGACTTTAGGTTTATCATTTAAACTTAGTTTTTTTAAGCTATTTTCATTAAAGTAAAAGGGGGCGTTCTCAAAGTTATTTAGGAATAACACTTCTGAATTGTATCCGTACCGAGATAAAAATTCCTTTATGATTGTTCTTTGTAAAATATTATGAAAACTTGAAGAAAAGCTTATTTTATCTGTATTGGTGAACATGACCTGATTTTTCTTAATATTGCTCATTTTTAAACTCGTTTATAATATCTTTTACAGAATTCAGCCATTTCCTTCTATTTATTCCATTCCTTATCAACTAGAATGAAAAGTGATTAGTTCGTTTAAACGATATAATAAGTATCCTAAAAATTCAGGATTCCTCGCTAAAACAGAGTTCCTCGCTTTAGTAAAAGTTTCAATCGGCGTCAATCCTAAAGCTATTGCCATTTCTAGAATAGGATTAATTTCTTCTTCAAAGCTAATTTGCCTATCAAGGCATAAATCATCAAAATTTAAATTTAATATATCATCTAACTCCTCTTGATACACTTGGTTTGTTGATTTAATCCTATTTTCATCATCATAAAATAAAGTATCAATATCAAGCTGATTTTCTGGATTAATTGTTAAGGGTTCACTACCTCTTTTTACACTACAAAATAAAATGGCTTTACCTGTCTTTTTATCTACGTAATATTTTCCAGAACAGACTCCAAGGAAATTAGCATATTGTAGTTCTAATTCCTTTCCCCTTCCCTCGTCTGCTCTAGGAATATAATGTTCAATAAAAATAATAGATTGAAATTTTCTTTGACAATAAGCACAAAGACCGTTTTGGTCTGAATTCAGCTTTTCCCTAACGTCTTTAAGGCAATCACCTTTAAGGCT
>JBGCFJ010000823.1:0-3191 GCA_045106885.1 Saprospiraceae bacterium | reverse complement strand
ACCCTAAAAAACTAAGTATTATACTGTAAAAGTTAGTCTGTGAGGGTACTACTTTGAGGGAATCTTTCTTTATGAGAGGTTCCCTTTTTTTATTTTTTTTTAAATATTCGCAATATTTTTTTGAAAAAACACCTTGAGTTTATATATTAGCTTTTGATAACATATTATTCCGTAAAAATCTCAATAAAACCAAAAGTTATGCAATTAAACTTTCCCTTGTTAAATAATATCTCTTCTATTACTATTCGCTATAAAATAACGATTTCCAATTCCGCTCTCTTTTTATAACCATTTATGTACTCTAAATTAAATTCTTTTAAATTCTGACTAAGAGATTTTTAAAATTTAACAAGACAGTTATGAGGAATAACCTTCGCTATTACTAAGAAAAATAACACCGATAAACTTTACAATTACATTCAACAATGGTTAATTATTTTATAGTAGTAAATCGTAGTAGTAAGTGAAAATTTCAAAATTAATAAACCATCAATACAGAAGTTATTACTTGTTCATTACCCAGTAAAGTAATAAGTCATATATACCTGATAATAAGAAATTTCAATTTTTTACAAGCTCATAAAACAGCATATCTTCTTATTATCTCTCCAATACAATATCTCCGTAATTTAGCTTTAATCCTCTCAATAATTAAAATTTTTAATATGAAGACATCTTTTACTATTCTTACGTTCTTTCTTTTGTTTAGTATGCTACACAAGATTAATGCCCAAAACGAAGACTTTATTCAACAACAAGTGGCCTTAGAAGACAAGGTATTCGATGTTTACCAACTACCCAATAAAGGTAATACTGTAAACGCTAATGACTTATTGGCTGTAGGCGATAACTGTAATGACCCTATTAGCGTACCAGTTAATGGAGGTGATGTGCAAGTGTCTTTAGTTGGCGCCACCAATAGTGGCATTATTCCTCCTTGTGCCAATTCATCTACTATTTTTGATACCTGGATTGTCACTCAGGCAGATGCTGGAGGCTATCTTGATATTAGTTTTAGTGTACCAAGTGGTGCCCCACGAGAATATGGTCTTACATTTTGGAAAGACTGTACTGGTAGTAATGAAGCACTAACTATATGTGACAGAGCCCCTGTGCAATTTGGTGGTCGATTATTTATTAATGGAGAATTTTCCCCTAATCAAATTGTATATGTACAAATTTGGACGCCTCAAGAAAGTACACAAGAAATCATTATAAGTTCTATATCTTTTTGTGGCATTTTTTTTGGGAGCGTGCAATTAGTAAATAATGATTGTAATGCTAATGACAATATATATAGTCCAACGCTTTCTGCAAACTATTACACAGATTCGCAGAATGCCAATCTAGAAGTTAAAGACTCCAATTTCCAAACCATTTTTTCGACTCCTGTAACAGGTAGTCCGCAAAATATCACTATACCAAATTTACCTGCGGATGGAAAAAATCAAAAATATTTTATCGGTCTAGATGTATGTAATTCTTTTAATAATTTAAATTTACAAGCACCAAATAGTGATTGTTCTATCTCAGGAGGAGGGTGCAGCGATGCGATACCGTTAGTGCTAGGAAGTTTTGAAGATGTCTGTACTAATATAGCCAATGCAGGATTTAGTGGGACAACACCAAGTTGTCTAGATGAATCCAAAGGAGCTATTCAAGATATTTGGTATAGAGCACAATCAGATGATATTGGTTCTTTAAGATTTGAAATATACGAAAAAAATTATAACATAATGACCATAGGGTATAGTATATATGACGATTGCCAGCAACCTCAAATTTCTTTTTGCATCCCACCACCATCATTTGAAAACACCTTTAACTCTTTTGACATCCCCGCAGATTATAGGATACCTAACAAAATATGGTACTTACAGGTTTGGGCCTATGCCGAAGAAGAGCAAAATATTTGTGTAAGAGCAGCTCCAGACTGTAATATTAATAAAGTAGAACTTGGAGCAGTATCGTGTATAAATGGTAATAGCTTTAGTCAAGAGGTTACTTTAGAGCATTTCAATTTACCAACTGGTTCCACTATTAGAGTACTAAATGCTTCTCAAAATTATTCGCTTATTTTTGAAACAGCAGTAACAACAAGTCCACAAACAATCAATATACCTAATCTAGACGCAAATGCTAATGAAATTGATTTGTCCATCAATTCATCTGAGCATAGTTGCTATGGCAGATTTTTAAACAATATTCCCATTCCTGATTGTGCAAATGGAAGTACTTGTCCTGCCGATTTAGTCATAACGGGATTTCCAAACTTGGGTAATTATCAAGCAACCAATACAATTACAACAAATTCAGACACCCGAATTTTTTCAAATACAACTTTTAAAGCAGGAACATCCATTACACTAAAAGCTGGTTTTCAAGTATTTAATAATACCGAATTTAAGGCGACTATTGAAGACTGTCCGACTACAGCCTCTACTTTAATACAAAGTGAATTTGCTTTGGTGAAACCTACCACGCCACAAAATCAAGTACTGGCAGCACAAAATCATTTAAATGTCTATCCTAATCCTTTTAGTAATAGTACAACCATTGAATATCAAATAAAAAAACCAGGACAAGCGGAAATTCTATTATTCGATATTTCGGGCAAGCAATTAAAACAAATAGACAGCGGATATAAAGAAAAGGGGACTTACCAAGCCTCTCTAAGCGCAAATAACCTAGAATCAGGTTTATATTTTGTCTATGCTAATTTAGAAGGAGCAATAACGGTAAAGAAGGTTTATTTAGTAAAATAAATTAAACCACTACTATTTTAAGAAGTTATTCTAGCGTTCTCTGAAATATTAGAGAACGCTAGAATAACTTCTTAAAATTACTGTAAGTATTCACACAGATTTAAGCTTTGTTCATCCAAATAAAAGCCGCTAATCTATTTTTATTACCCTACTTAAACAGCTTTAAACCAAAGTCGCTTCAATTCCTCCTCATCTCCACCAGCATAATCTACAAAAATTTCTGTTCCTGCCTCTGTGGCTTTAATGCAATGAAATTGTAGCACTTGTTCATCAAGGTCTAAAACAATTTCCGCATTGGGTTTTTCGGAATGATTGTAAATAGAACCATAGCCCAATGGGATACAAGCCGCCCCGATTGGCTCTGGCCAATTATAATAAAAAAAAAAAAAAATGGTTTTATCAACCAATTGCTTTTGGTTAGGAGGG
>JBGCFJ010000822.1:0-6513 GCA_045106885.1 Saprospiraceae bacterium | reverse complement strand
GATGACCGATGTAAAAGGCGATAGAAGTTTAGCCCCTCACCAACAAGAAGACCCTGATATGTTTGTGCATATCACCAAGCGGACAGCAGACGGTGTTTACATCAGTGGTGCAAAAGCGCATCAAACGGGTTGTATTAATTCACATTGGATGATAGTTATGCCGACAATGCGTTTGGGAGAAGGAGACAAAGCGTATGCGATTACGGGGGCAGTTCCTGTGGATGCTAAAGGCATTACTTACATTTATGGTCGTCAATCTTGTGATACGCGGAGTATGGAGGAAGGGACGATTGACGTCGGAAATGCAAAATATGGTGGGCAAGAAGCCATGGTTATTTTTGAAGATGTTTTCATTCCCAATAAATATATTTTCATGGATGGCGAACACGATTTTGCCGCTATGTTAGTTGAACGATTTACGGCTTACCATAGAAGAAGTTATGTTTGTAAAAGTGGCGTTGGAGACGTATTGATTGGCGCAGCAGCGAATATTGCAGAAATGAATGGAATTCCAAAAGCTTCTCATATCAAAGATAAATTGGTCGAAATGACCCACTTAAATGAAACGATTTATGCGACGGGCATAGCCGCTTCCTACCAAGGATACGAAACCAAATCAGGTGCGTTTATTTGTGATAGCATGATTGCCAATGTGTGTAAACATCACGTCACTAAATTACCTTATGAGATTGGTCGATTGGCGCAAGATTTAGGGGGCGGTTTAGTAGCAACGATGCCTTCCGAACAAGAATTGAATCATCCAGAAATTGGTGGCTTAATCCAAAAGTATTTACGAGGAAAAGCGAGTGTTAAAACAGAAGACCGAATGCGTATTCTACGCCTTATTGAAAATATGACCTTAGGGCGTAATGCTGTTGGTTATTTGACGGAGAGTATGCACGGTGCAGGTTCGCCTCAAGCACAGCGAATCCAAATTGGGCGAGCGATGCAGATGGAATACAAAAAACGCTTGGCTAAGATTATTGCTGGCATTGAAGTGGATGGTGATAAAAGTTTGATTGTGGAGGAAGTTGGGAGTTATTTTGAGCGAGTTTTTGCGGTATAGTTTAAAATTTAAATAATACAAGAAATGGCAATTAATAACACTTGTTTGTATTCTCAAAATGAACTAGTTCTATATCAAGAAGAAGATGAAGAAGACACATTAATTTTTGAATATACAGAAGCGCAGACCTACAGGCTAAGAGATTATTATTGTAAACACGAAGATTGTAACTGTAGTCGTATAAGATTTACAGTCTTTTTGAATGAAGTAGAAGTTGGTGAAATTTATTACGATTATCAGCAAGCTGAACTTATAGAACCCTCTGATTATGGTTTTGTCCTAAACGAAGATAAACAGATAGAAGAATTTAATAAATATCTTTCTTTACGTCATGAATCTCTAAAAAACAAACTTATAATCCTAACTATAGAAGCAGAAAATAGAAAACTTGAACAAGAAGCTCAACAGCTTGAAAGAGAAGTTCAACAACTTAAATTAGCAGTTGGAGCAAAAATAGGTAGAAATGAGCCGTGTCCTTGTGAAAGTGGGCTAAAATATAAAAAATGTTGTTTAAGAAAATAGATTGAACTTTTAGGTAATCGGCTACCCGTCTAAGATTGGACATTTTCGACAACAGCGAATCTATATTCGCTGCTCCAAGCGTCGGAAAATATAGATTTTCCGTTGTCTGTCCTAAACTTGAGTGTCCAACTTTAGACGGGTAGCCAGCTAATCAAACTACCATCCATGCACAAAAATAAAATTTATAAAATTATACCCATTGTCATTGCATTAATTGGTATAGGGTATACAGGCTACGCTGATGGGAAAGGTTTAGATAATAATTATGGCTTAATTATTACTGGTTTTGGTGTTGTCTTAAGTCTATTCGTACTATTATTTACTAGGAAAGAAAAAAGCAAGTAAAGTATAACTTCGATTTTTTAGAACACCATGATTTTCAAAATCATGGTGTTCTGTCAAAGTACTAAAATACCTCCCCATTTAAAAGTCTTTCAAAATCTTTGTCTTTATGTTCCAACAAAGGCGAAGCAAAATCTGCTTTGTGAATTTCCAGAGACCATTTTTCTTGTTTATCTTCTAGTAACTGCGGGTAATAAATCCGCTTGATTGGAATTTTACTATAATAATCTTTACGGTGAATGCCATCAGGAATTTCTACAATTTCGGCAGTTACTCTAACAGAAAAACGTTTATCTTCTGGTGGGTTTTCTGTTTTAAACAAATGTAAGCCGCTTTCTCCTTTAAAAAATAAATTCGCACAAGCGCCTTCTATTTTAAAAACGATACCACAAAGAATATCTCCATTTTCGGGTGTAATAAATTTAGTTTTAGCAGGTTCAGAAAAATCAATCGTGGCATATTCTTTTTTCTGGTAGCGTCCTTTTAATAATTCACCAATTTTATCATCTCCTTGAAAAGGAATTGTCGCCTTGTATAATGCCTCTCGATACCAGATAGTTTTCGTGGCAATTTTAAATTCTTTTTTCTGAGCAATTTGTGTATAGATTTCTTTTAGTTTATTGGCCGCTAAGCCATAAATTGCTAAAAAAGTGGTATTCCCTGCTTGATTAATTCGGCTGTTTAACTCGATTTTAAATTGAAATAAATCTTTTAGCCAAATCTTTAACTGGTCTGCAATAGTCGCATCGTAAGTACTTAAACCCATATAGGCAATTGACACTGATTCTTCCTGCTTTTCAATGCGTTCTTTTAAGCCTCGTAAATGTTCTTTAGTTTCTAATAAATAGCTATAACGTTCCGCATTTTGTTGGTCGCTCCAGAATTTCTCCGATGATTTTCGCTTTTTTCTTTCTAAAATTTCTATTTCACTCAATAAGCGAATAAAGGCATTTCCTTCTTCTAATTTTGCTAAATTTCGCCTTAGTTCACTCGCATAATCCGCATAATCAATTTTCTCCAATTCTTCTAATAATAAATCTAAACCAAGCGGGTCAGCATCAAGTTCTATGGCTATCTTTTCGTCAATGACATCAACATTGGCAATTAATTGGTCTTCATTATCATGCTGATTCAATTCCTGTGCTAAAGGAATAATTAGTTGTTCTTTAATCGTTCGTTGTAGTTGCCTAGCTCCATATTCCCGACTATAGCCAATCTTAGCCAAATGACTATAAACCGCTGCTGATAAAGTCAAATCTAAACGACGAAATTGAATGCCTTCTAATTTTTTAAACAGGTCAATTTCTCGTTCTACTACATAGTGAATCACTTCGCTGGATAAAGGAGCAAAAGGAATCACTTCATCAATCCGTCCAACCAATTCTGGTCTAAAAAATTGTTGTACAGCACTCATAAAATGCGTGGTGACCGCCTCATCGTCTACAGATTTAGTTAAACTAATTCGGTTTCCTTCCAAATTAGCAGCACCAATATTGGAAGTCATAATAATAATTGTGCTACAAAAATTCACTAATTTCCCACTACTATCTGTTAAGCGGCCTTCACTTAAAACTTGTAATAATAAATCGAAGAAGTTAGGATGTGCTTTTTCAATTTCATCAAACAACAAAACGCAAAAAGGGGTTCTTCTAACTGCCGCAGTTAGTAATCCATCCGATCCATAATTTAAGCCCGTTAAGCGCATCACCGAATAAGGGTCGGCATACTCACTCATATCAAAGCGCACCATTCTATCCCGATTGCCAAACATAAATTGCGCTAATACTTTGGCTAATTCTGTTTTCCCAACTCCAGTTGGGCCTACAAATAATAGCGAGGCAATAGGTTTACCCGTTTTAGTTAAAGCTGTTTTGACAGAAGCCAATAAATCGACGATACTATTAACTGCTCGCTCCTGCCCAAACACATTATTATTAAAATCTTGCTTAATCTGCTTAGGGCTCATCGGTACTTCTGGGTCAACCATAAAGAGTGGCATGCCCGTTTCCTCACAGAAATATTGTAGGACTTCGGAACGGTCTAAAGCGTTCCTTTTTTCTTTTCTATCAACTGGTTTTTGATTAATTAAAATACTTTCTAGAAAACGAATGGGTTTACCAGGTAAACCAGCATAAGGCGTAAATCGTCGATTTAGTCTAAGCGTTTCTCGAATCGCTTCGGTATCAATATTAATGCGTCGATTACTCGCTAAATCTTGTACTTTTTTGACGATGATTTCTTCTAATTCCTTTCGAGGCTCTTCCAAACGGATAATCTGAAAAAGAGATAAATAATTAGGACTTCGCAATTCTATTCTTGCCATTTCTTCTTCGGTACATTCAGAAATCAAAGTGACCTCTCCTCGACCAATAAAAGAGCGCATATAATCCGCCATACTTACGCTATTCCCCTCATATTGCCCCACTTCAAATAATTCCATGAAATTTCGAACAAAAAGCACATCCTTAGTACTGGCTAGTTCTCGACAAACAATTGCCAAACCGTCTTGCCAACCTGTATTTCCTGTCAATTCCTTAATCATGACAGAAGCCGTTGTTTCCCAAAAATCCCCTTCAATTTCTCGGTCTTTTTTCTGTCGAATCATTTCCCAAACCAAAGCTGTTTTTCCCACACCTGATGCACCAACTAATAAAACATTTCTATTAAAGCTTCCTTTTAAAGCTTTCGTTAATTGGTTAAGCGCTTCTTTTCGACCATAAACGACTTGGCGTTCTATCTTTATTTGTTGTGCTATTTTTGGTAATAATAAATCTTGTTTGCCATCCTGCAATCCTTCTAACTCTTTCAAACTTGGAAAACGAAAATCAATATTTTGTTGTGCTATTTCTACCGTATCATGCCAAATACTAGCAACGATAGGATGTACGGAAGTTAATCGTCGTTTTCTAGCAAATTCTAAATGAATGGCATCTGCCAAGTTCTCTATTAATTTATCAATACTATTGGCAAAAGTCTCCACGCCTAATACAGGGACAATCCCCCAATACCCTTTGTCTGCCAATTCATTGAAAAAATAGTCAAATGTTAAATCAAAAGCGGGATAACTAATACCATCTTTAGCAGCATGAAGTCCAATAGTGACGGTATCACGGTAATATTCTCCCTCTACATATTCATTTAAAATTTGCTGATAATTTCCTTTATTTAATATTTTCTGTTGAAAAACTTCTGCATATTTCCCTGCCAATAAATGAAAAGGTTCATTTAATCGAATGGCGTCCGCATCCATCATGGGCACACGAATGGTATTTTCTTGAAAGAAATGCAATTGGAAGGCATGAAAAGGAATTGTAATCGTGTAACCCATAAGTTTGTCTAAACACTAATAAAAATGGTTTTTTGGTAAATCCCGCAGAATGTACAGCGAATATAGAGTCGCTGTTGTCTTCCTCGTTGATTTTCAAGAACAAAGACAAAAGACAATCTATATTGTCCGTCTCTGTCACAGTTTACTCCGACCCGTCGGAGGGATTTGTCAGGGAACCATAAAATTATCCTATTAAAATATCAAATTTAAAACTTATTTGGAATACTTTTACAAAAATTGCCTCAACGATAAATATTGTTTTTCATGAATGGGCTATATAAAAATAAATTTTTAGGTTTATCCATAATCTTGATTTCTTTATCCGCTTGTCATGATAAAGCAGCACTCAAACAAGCCTTGATTGAAAATACCGTTAAACAAAAGGTAGCCAATCATCAAAAAAAGAAAAAAGCAACTTGTAGACGAGAGGCACTGGCAGAAGCAGTCCTAATTGCAGATTCGTTAATGATTAAGTTGGCTTTATCTAAAGCAGATACCAGTGGTCAAGGAAATCGCCCTGTAAAACCTGCTCGCCCTGAGTTGGATTTACCTGTGGATACTACGCCAATTAAGCCTTTATTCGAGGATACAATTGTAACTTTAAAAGACACTGCGGTATTATTAGAGAAGCCTAAACTGATAAAAGGAGATACTTTAGAGAAATGAGCTTACAACCAAATAGCAAAAATGGTTTTGTCTTGATGCTTAATAAGTTGATGTTTCCAGTCTTTCTTTTTTCGATTATCGAAAATCAATAAATAGCCTTTATTTTGACCGTGAATGGTTAAATAATCTGCTAACTGGTCTAAGCCTTTTTTATGCGCTTTCGCTCCATACCATTGCTTCAATTCCAAAATGTATTGGTGCTGAAAATAAGTAACAATCACATCTAGTCGTTTTTCCAGAGAAGTTTGCACCTCTTTAAATGAATAACCTTGACCATTGAGAATAGGTGCTAAAAAAGCTAGCCTGAATAATTCATGAATTATTGGCAGAGTTTCATAAAGTACTGATTGTCCTTTCTTTGTGAAAAAACACGCAGGAAAAATATTTTTTTTCTAAAAAATTATTTCGTCTATAAAACACGAATTAAGTACCTACTATTAAATAATCATCACTTTTGATTCAGGCTATTTTTTCGCTAGACGAGGCATGAAGAAGTGTCAACTTCTGAACCGCAAAGCGGACGGGATGGCTTGCATAGCCCCGCTACGGAAATATTTTTTAACCTGAGCTAAGAAAGGAAGATTCGGGA
>JBGCFJ010000821.1:0-4908 GCA_045106885.1 Saprospiraceae bacterium | reverse complement strand
TTTGATTCATTCTTGAATAATCCGTCGAGTATATATAGCGCTTCGTAAACCCCACAGGGAATGAAGTGAGAGAATAAAGCAATGTAGTTATCTGCAACATGATAATAAGCTATACCACCATAAACGCCATAGCGAATATGGAGGTATGGCAACTATAGCTACGAAATCCGCCGCATAAGTCAAACAAAAAGTTTGAGCATTCCTTGCCTTTTAAGACCTTTGGCTAAAATTTCAATTTCCCAGACAAGTGGAGTGCAGCCAATTCTTCTGGCTCCATCGCCATTATTTTATCAATAGTATAAGGCTGGATTTCATCAGCCAGATTTAATACCTTATCATTCACCTCTTTGAGTAAAGGTAATTTCTCCTCCAAATCTTCTAAGACAATCAACTGATTGGGCGTTAGTTGTTCTTTACGCCATAACTTGAATTGCCTTTGGTAATTATCAATAAATAGATTTTTCTCTTTATGCAGACGGATGATGCGATCAACTGTTTCATCATCCAGAACACCAGGCTTATCTTTTGCAGGTAGTAGCGTTTTGTATTGTTCCTGGACGGATGATAAGTCACCATTAAGCGCAGTTGCAAACAGGGAGAGGTAAGAAATAGGTCGGTCGATAGGTTTTCTTTTCACGATTTTAAGATACTTGTCTGGTTATAAATCAGCTTTTGCTACTGGCTTTCTGCTTAGCATATTGTGGCAGATGCCGCTCGATGTAACTACTCACCGTTTTTCTGTCCACCTTCATCATCCGCCCGATAGCCGATACCGATACCTTATCTTTTAATAAGGAGGCTAATTGATCGTGGTTAGCGGCTAATTTAGCATTGGTTGATTTTTTGCCTTTGGGTCTACCTAATACCTTCCCATTCGCCTTAGCTTTTTTCAATGCTTCTTTAGTGCGCATAGAAATAAAGGTGCGTTCAATTTCTGAGGCTAATGATAAGGTGGTGGCAATAATTTTAGCGTTCAGGGAATTGTCAAAAATCATTTGCTGTTTAGCCACGTGAACAATTAATTTTTTATCGGCAGCAATTTGTAGTACTTGCAAACACTGTAAAGTGCTTCTGGCAATTCTGGATACTTCTGCAAAAATTAATACATCTCCTGCCGTTGCATTTTGGATGATTTCACCTAAGGCTCGCTTTTGCCAATCCTTTGTTCCCGATACGACATCTTCTACAAACTTGTCAATTTGAATATTGCGGGCTGTGGTATATTCCATAATGCCGAACTTTTGATTTTCGACATCTTGGTTATCAGTAGAGACTCTCAAATAAGCATAATTCATGAAATGGCAATTTTAGCTGCTAAATTTTACTGCAAAAGTACTCATTTTCTTGAGTTGTCCAATTTAAATATATTTGTTCAATTTTTCTACCCAAATATCGGTAAAAAAATAGTTATCCTATTTTTGTCCAAAATAGGACAATAAAAACGACCAATTAAATGACCCAACTTCTGTTTTCATCGGTATTAAAAATATAAAATATGGCTGCTATTCACGAAACGGCTTACCCCAGATTCAAATCTCACTTCGAAGAAAATGAACTCGTCAAGTTTTACTCACCAACTCCAGAGGAAGTGAAGTTTTCTAAAAAATATACTCGTTCCTTAGCAAGTCAGTTCGGCTTATTAACTCACCTAAAGGTTTTTCAACGATTAGGCTATTTCGTTTTATGGGATGCTATTCCTCCTCCGGTCACAAAATATATTTCCACTTGCTTAGGCAACTTGTTCGAACTTCATCCTCTCCATAATTATGATGAATCAGGCACCCGTAATCGTCACTTAGACCATATTAGAAAATATATGGAAGTAAAGTCTGTTGGAGATGCCACCACGATCTGTTTTGAAAATGCGGCTAAGATGGCAGTTCAAACCAAAGAACATATTTCCGATATTATCAACGTCATGATTGAGGAATTAATTCGGCAGAACTTTGAACTACCTGGTTTCTCTACAATTGATCGAGCCGCTTATAAAATTCGTTTTCAATTCAATGAACAATGTTTTGAGAACATCGCTGGCAAACTAAAGCCTAATCAGATTAGTAAGATTGAACATTTGCTTGCCTCTCCAAAAAAAGAGGAGGATAGCAAATGGTACTTGCTCAAGCAAGAACCCAGTAAACCTACAGTTAATACGGTCAAATCTTACGCTGCCCACGTTGACGCTTTATTAAAATGGCAGGAATTATTGACCATCAAAATTGACCTTCCAGCCGCTAAACATGAACAGTTTAGCTATGAGGCTTATGCCGCTGATTTGGCGCATATCAATCAACTTGCCCTCAAAAAAAGATATGCTTATGCTGTTATGTTAGTCAAAATGCAAACGGCTAAAGCAACGGATAACTTGGTTGCCTTATTTATTAAACAGATCAAGCGACTTCATAATAAAGCATCAGCGGCTTTAGAACTATTCAAACTAAGCCAAGTAGAAAATGCTACGGATTTAGTCGAACAACTGTTGAAAGTAACTCAGGCTTTTCAAGGTCAAGGTTCGGCAATACAACGTTTCGCAGCAATTGAAAAAGTAATGCCTAATGAACCACAAAATATCGTTGATAAATGCCAGAACCATTTAGCCGTCTCTCAAAATAACGAATTCTTTTTCCTTCCAAAGCTGTATAAAAGTAAGCGATTTGTTCTTTTTAATTGCTTGATGAATTTTAGATTGGATACGTCTTCTCAGCAACGAAATTTCAAAAAGTGTGTGGATTTTTTACGCCATCATCAGTTTACAAAAAAAGAATTTTTAGAAACGGAAGAACTGGATTTAAGTTGGATCAGCGACAAATGGCGCAAACTGGTCACCAGAAAAACAACGAGACAAAGTAAAGTTGCCCTCGTCAATCGTCGTTTTTTTGAACTTTGTGTGTTCACAGAACTATCCAGACAGCTACAAAGTGGAGATGTATATATTGATAACAGTCTGGAATATGATGATTACACCAGAAGGTATATTTCATGGAAGGAATATGAGCAACAAATCCCCGAATATGAAACCTTAAGTGGTATTCCTACCGACCCACCAAAATTTATAAACCACCTTAAGAAATGGATGTCAGGCGCCGCAAAAACAATGAATGATGGCTTTACTGATAATCAGTATGTCCGCTTAGAAAATGGTTCGCTGGTGGTTAGTCCAGTTAAAGCCGTACCGCAAGATGAAGATTACCAATTTTTAGACGAGCAGCTCAAAAAGAGAATGGGGCAAACTGGCATATTGGATATATTGACTCGAAGTGAAAAATGGTTAAACCTCAGCAAAGGTTTTGGTCAGCTTTCTGGTTATGAATCCCGCTTGGATAATTATCCTGCCCGTTTTATCAGTACCTTATTTTGTTATGGTTGTAATTTTGGACCAAGTGAAGCTGCTCGAAGTATTGCTGGGGTGACCAGAAAACAATTAGCTTGGATAAATGCCCATCATGTGACCGAGAAACGTTTAGAAAAAGCGATTGATAAAGTAATTAATCAGTACAATAAATTTCAGTTACCCAACTTTTGGGGAACAGGTAAAACCGCAGCGGCAGATGGAACAAAATGGGATTTATACGAGCAAAATCTAATTTCTGAATACCATATTCGTTACGGTTCTTATGGAGGTATTGCCTACTATCATGTATCCGATACCTACATTGCCTTATTCTCCCACTTCATTCCTTGCGGTGTCTACGAGGCTATTTATATTTTGGATGGATTGATGAAAAATCAATCTGATATCCAACCTAATATAATACATGGAGATACGCACGCTCAAAGTTTTCCTGTCTTTGGATTAGCTTATTTACTCGGAATTCAACTCATGCCTCGAATCAAGAAAAATAAGGTGTTGACTATGTACCAGCCAGATAAAGCAACGGATTATCCGCATATCGCTCAAATATTCAACGACCCGATTAATTGGAAATTAATCCAAACACATTTACCAGATATGTTACGAGTAGCTTTATCTGTAAAGGCTGGCAAGTTAACGCCATCCGCAATACTGCGAAAATTGGGTTCTCATAGTCGGAAGAACAAACTTTATTATGCCTTCAGAGAATTAGGACGAGCCGTTAGAACGGGATTTTTATTGCAGTATTATCATGATGTAGCATTGAGAAAAACCATTAATGCCGCTACTAATAAATGTGAAGAGTTCAACAACTTTACTAAATGGACTGCTTTCGTCAACAAAGGTGAAATCAGAGAAAATTTAAAACATGAGCAAATCAAAATCATCAAATACAATCACTTGGTTGCCAATCTGCTCATCTTTTATAATACGCAAGAAATGACTAGAGTTTTAAAAGAGTTAACGCAAGAAGGTTATCAGATTAAAAAATCTACACTTCAGGCACTTTCTCCCTACAGAACCGAACATATTAATCGGTTTGGCTACTATCCACTGAACATGAACCAAGAAGTACCTCCATTAAATATAGATTTTCAACTTTTTGTTTGACCTATGCGGCGGATTTCGTAGCTATAGTTGCCATACCTCTACTAGAGCAAATCCACTCAAAAATAACAAGTAAAAAATCCGCATTCGTTCTATTTTCAAACTAAAAAGTAATTGTACCCAAATCTAGTTACATCACCAGAATCATCACTCCACAAAGATAATCGAAAATAAAAACTAAAAATATTAAAATTGCAATGCTTTGATTTTCAATTAGTTAATCACAATTTAAAAAAATAGTTGCACTTATTTTTGGAACAAAAATCAACTACGAGGTACATATAAAGTGAAAGCAATAAAACGCTTAAAATTTACATCACTTTAAAAATAATACACATCATGCGAAACATCATGAAATCTTTTATCGCACTTGCTCTATGCCTCGTTTCCTTCGCCACTACTTACGCCAATAACGGTGGTGAAATTAATGACTGTGCCTACGAAAACACTTT
>JBGCFJ010000820.1:0-2533 GCA_045106885.1 Saprospiraceae bacterium | reverse complement strand
AAGCATTGACTACATCATTTATGGTACAAGGATTGCCGTCATCACAAGGTTGTCCGATGTCTGGTCCATTCGCACAAATATCATTGGCATCACAAACACCATCTCCATCCGCATCCTGATTAGCAGGTGCATCTAAGGTAGTTGGGTCACAGTCATCGTCTATGCCATTACAAGGGATTTCTGTAGGCGTAATTTTTCCTGTGTTTCCGCCTATACAAGTCCCACAATTATCAAGATAAGCGGTACCTCCCCATTCATTATGACAATCCAATTCACAAGGCGTTTTACCAGTATTCCCACCTACACAAGTTTCACATTTATCTAGATAAGCCAAACCATTAGCATCGCCATTACAGTCAAGCGGTATAAAATCTCGTCCAATAACATCTATTTCGGCAATGCCAATTTTCGTCATGCCTTCTGCTTGAATCCGAAGATATCGACCAGTAGCATTTAATTGGTTCAAGGCAAATAATCGCTTCACCGTCGGGTTATAATATTCGTGTTTGGCAATCGTTCTAGCAGTTGCTAAATCGGCATTTCCGAATGGTTCATCGCTGATGAGTACATAGAAGTTTTTAAAATGGGTCGAAGCTGTTTCCATTTCTTGACCGTGTATATCCACTGTATTCCAAATATCAATATATTCAATAATTTTTGGTGCGCCTAAGTCCATTTCCCACCACGGTTCTTGTTCCACTTGGGTAATCGCAGAGGACCCTACAGGCAATAAACCCATCTGGTAATAATGTACATTCGGACGTGCATTATTATTGCCATCAATAGCCTTAGCCGCAAAACCAGCTATATTGGTAGAATCTTGAAAAGCATAAGTGGCTAAACTACTTTGAGTAGCAGTAGCAGCACGACTAACTAATTGTAATTGAGGGGCAAAATTAGCAGAGTAGAATCCCAATTATATCGCCCCAAAACACCAGCAGCGTCATCTATTGCTTCTACAAAGGTTTTCGTCACATTGGTTTCGCCAAGAAGGGCATCTGCATAGTTTTTAAATCTTCTATCTGGACCAACGGTATAGCTATATTTATTGGTAGTCTCGCCGTCGCTAAAATGGTTTGTAGCTGCTGTATTCCAAATTTGGCCATACCCACTGCTCCCGCTTTTATGCGCTTCAATATCAAAAGGTTTAATCCGTACATCAATGCCCCCATCCGTAGCAGTATTGGCATGGAATACTATTTTAGAAGCATCCGTCCCTATAAAAGTATCAAAGATTAACTGAGTCGTATCATTGGCATTATTTTGAGTAGCCGTAAAAGTACCATCTACTCGAATGGCAAAAATATGGGCGGTAGCAACACCTTCATAAGTCACCTCAATATCCTTTGGAATAATGACTATTGCCGCATCACTAGGAATAGCGCCCCCCCAAGTACTTTCTGCAAACCATGAACCCGATTGTTGAGCAGTATGGGTAGCAGTATTAGCTGGGATTAAATGATGTAGTACACTATTAGAATGTACTCCATGCTGACTAAAACTAATTTGAAGGGTAAAAAGAAAACAAAGGGTAAGAAAGGTAGAAAATAGTGGTTTCGTAGCTGTCATTATGTGATGGTACTAAATTAATATATGGTCCTACCGACTTCCATACTAATAAGGCATTTTAAGAATTAAAGTAAGCCTAAACAATTCTTCTCTGGAAAAAATACAAAGGTGGTAAAAAAATGTTGTTATGAGAATTCTACAAGTAACATTTATTTGTAAAGTTTATTAAAAGCATTTCAATTGAGGCTTCATAAAAAGAACTGTTCTTCTCTAAAACCGCCACTCATCCAAATATTTTCCAAAAACCTTAGCTAAATTCTCTGCATCAGAAATACCTCTATGAGGCGTTCCTGTAAAATCAAAACCTTCTTTTTCAACGGCTTTTCTCAAGCCTCTAGGATTCGTTAAGCCTTTTATCTCTTGGTATTGCTTTTTTACATTAATATGCTCGGACAACCAATCAAAATCCATATCATGTCGCTCACAATCTCTTTCTAAAGCAACTCTATCAAAATTACCCCAAGAACACAACAGGTAGTTTTCTTCAAAAATATCAATCCAATCTTGAAAATCTTCTACCACAGATTCAAATTTACTTGCTCGATTAACTTGTTGTTGGGTAATACTTGTCAATTCTCGACAAAAGGAGGATAAGGTGGGGTTAACGACAGGACGAATAAATCGACAAAATTTATCCGTTATTTCACCGTAGCCATTCATTTTAACTGCTCCAATTTCTATTACTTCTTGCACATAGCCAGGAGGTCTGCCTAACCAACAAGTCGCCTCTAAATCGTAAATAATAAAATTCATGGTTTTAATTTTAGTTGCGAGTTGCGAGTTGCGAGTTAATCTAAATTTTCATCCAATTTATTGCAACAAATTTGCAATTATTTTTCAAAAAAATACTGCTTACTGCTTACTGCTTACTGCTTACTGCTTACTGCTTACTGCTTACTGCTTACTGCTTACTGCTTACTGCTTACTGCTTACTGCTTACTGCTTACTGCTTACTGCTTACTGC
>JBGCFJ010000082.1:0-3112 GCA_045106885.1 Saprospiraceae bacterium | reverse complement strand
GTCGCCTACTATAACAAAAGTGAAATCTACCAGCGTATCAAAAATGGTTTTGAATTCTTCAAATAAATCCATTCGTTCTTGCTGGGAGGAATTACCTTTTTTGGCTAACAGCTTGAAATACAATGGAATAAAACGACCGTTTTCCAAAACCAATCCAATATATAAGATATTAATATTGATTTTCCCTAGTTTCCAGTTCGTTCTATCTATGGCTATGCAATGAATCGTTGAGCTATCTCCTATAAAAGCTAATGCCATATTTAAGACTAATTGTAATAGACCTAAAACGAAACCTTCGATCCCTTTCATTTTGAAAAAACGAATAAAACGAGTATATAAACTATCAGGATTTATTGTTCTACCTAATAATATACTGCCTTTTTTTTTATTTTATTCAGATTGCAGTTATTAGCCAACATTATACCATTTATCAAAATGAGTAATACTTTTACTAGACATTTTCGATGATATGGAAAAAAATTTTTAACTTGCCCAAATTCCAAAGTAGGGGATTTTTCCATCTTTATTTTTATTTCTGCCGATTTAATAATAAAGAAACCTACTTTGGTTTTTTTGTTTTGTTTCCTCTTGTTTGAATTTAAAATTTAACATCTGGTATAAATTACTATTTATCAACCTTTTATAAAAAGTGTATAGGAGTGAAATTTTTCCTAATCTACGAACAACTACCGTCCTCGCTTCACATAGGTATTAATATTATGTACATTTTCTATTTCATCCGCTAATTCTCTAGCTTGATTATAATCGGAAAAAGTCCTAATTAAAACAATATTACTAGCAACACCACTTACTCTAATAACTTTCGCATCATCAAAACCTAGTTGTTGTATTCTTGACAATCTATTTTCTGCATTTGTTCGGCTAGAAAAAGAACCTGCTACTACTTGATAACGTCCACTACCGCCACCATAATCGCTATCACTATTACCACTACTATAACTGCCACCGCCACTGGTAACAGAAGTAGGCGCATTGTCTACTGATTCTGGGGCATTGGATACATATTCTACACCGACAGGGTCATTAAATTCCTTGACAATGATTTCTGTTCTTCGATTATATTGATGGTCTAATTCGCTACATTCCGTTCCGTCATAACATTGGTTGAGTAGGTTGGACTCTCCATATCCCCTAGGCGTTAATCGCCTAGCACTGATGCCTTGCTGGACTAAATAAGCAACAACTTTATCTGCTCTTCTTTGCGATAATTGTCTATTATAGGAATTTTCTCCTCTTGAATCTGTATGAGAAGCAATTTCAATCTCTAAAGTTGGGTAATTATTTAAAATAGAAACTAAGGTGTTTAATTCATCTCTAGCATCAGGTCGAATAGCTGCATCATTAAAATTATAATAAATTCTTTCTAAACGAATGGTCGTTCCTCCTACTAATCCACCAACATCTAAATTAAAGCTCATGGTTTGTGTTCGTCCTCCATTACAATCTGCGCTTATCGCAACGTTTTCTGAAGTCGTTTTACCATTTTTAGCAACCGTAATAATATAAGACCTTCCACATTCTAAACAAACAGAAAAATTACCACTTGCATCTGAGGTTACATCTAATAAAGTTAAATCCCCTTCTTTCTGTATGGTAATTTTAGCACCAGGTACTGCATTATTACTGGAATTATAGACTACGCCGTTGATAGTCGCACAATTTGTGGACTGGTCCATTAATGCTAATAACTCGCCTTGATTATTGGCAGTTACTAATATTTGTTTTGGCTTATAACCGGGTTTAGTAATATTGACTAAGTAATTGCCATCCCCTAATTTCAAATTGTAAGCCCCTTCTGCATCAGTTGTCCCTTTGACCGCATTCGCTACCGTCGATAAAGTGACCACTGAACCATCCTCTGAAGAGACTAATTGAATAACATTCCCGTTTTCGTCTGTTACAATCTCTGTATTCGTCAATTGTGCCAAATCAACATATTCTACTACCGCATCGCCCAATTCTGTACCCGTTAAACGGTCTGCCACAAATAGGGTCAATATTTGATTGCCAAAGCCATCTCCTGGTGCATTAGGGTTTGTCCCATTCCCACCATTACCTCCTTGATTAATCGCTCCATTAGAGGCTAAAAAAGCAGGGTGATTTTCAGGATATTGAAAAATGTCCTCTCCTAATGCTTCGTCTATGAAAAAACTGTAAATATCATCTTGTCCTTTCCCCCCCTCTCGGTTGGAAGATAAGTAGCCATTTTTTTTGTCTCGGTCTATAATAAAACCAAAATCGTCTGAATTGGTATTAAATTTATTGCCTAAGTTTACAGGACTTGCGTATTCTCCATTCAATGGTTTACTAAAGAAGATATCTCCACCGCCCTTACTTCCATGTCCATTAGAGGAAAAAAACAAAGTTCCGTCTGCATGAATAAATGTGAACACTTCATTACTTGCCGTATTAATCCCTGGGCCTAAGTTTACAGGTACGCCCCAACTAGTCCCACTTTTTTCAACTTTCCATATATCCATTCCACCAAAACCACCTGGTCGGTCAGAAGAAAAATAAAGGACATTATCATCAACATTAATCGAAGGATGTACAAAATCAAACTCTTTGTTATTGAATGGTAAACGTTGTGGATTACTCCATTTTCCACCTGCCATATCCGCAGAAATAATCATTTGTTTCACAATCCCATCACTTGCTTTATCTACTTTCCCATCTAAAAAATCATTTCTACTAAAAAAGACTTTGTCATTTGTTTTGTTAAAAGTCAATGGTCCTTCATGCCATTGAGTCGTTAATTCTTCTGCAAATGGACCTGCCGCCTTTAAGCCTCCTTCTTCCGCTCTTCTTGACAAGAAAATAAAGAAGGTTTCTTTCGCAATTTTCTTATCTGTAAAACGATTTGAGTTTATGCCCTCTTGATTATCAGAAATAAAAACAATCCCATTTTCATAAAAAGCGGGGCTAAATTCTAACGAACCAGTATTAACTGTTTCTTCGTTTTTGACTTCAACTTTTATGTCTGGGCTCAAGGCATTCTGAGCAACTAAGCAGTTTGCTGCCAACCAACATAGCTTAAAAAGTATAATTATTTTCTTCATGGATAGTTCAATTGAAATTAGTCAATAGTCAT
>JBGCFJ010000819.1:0-10793 GCA_045106885.1 Saprospiraceae bacterium | reverse complement strand
TTTATCATTCATCGTTCATCATTAAAAAAAATGGATTTACAACTAAAAAACAAAACAGTCTTCATCACAGGTTCAACGGGCGGCATCGGCTTCGCTACTGCCAAACTATTCCTCCAAGAAGGCGCAGCAGTCTTTATCAACGGACGTTATCAACATAGTGTGGATAAGGCGGTGGAATTATTAGCAACTCAGTTCCCAAATGCTAAAATTGGTGGGATTTCTGCTGATTTTGCGAAAAAAGAAGAGGTAGAGGCCTTAATTAAGCAATTACCCGCCATAGATATTTTGATAAATAATGTAGGTATTTATCAAAGCACTTCTTTTTATGAAATGCCAGACGAAGCGTGGACTGAACAATTTGAAGTAAATGTCATGAGTGGCGTTCGTTTATCTAGACATTTATTACCAAAAATGATAGATGAAAACTGGGGAAGAATTATCTTTATTTCCAGCGAATGTGCCACTTTAGTACCCGAAGATTTGATTGCTTATTCGATGACCAAAACAGCTATGTTAGCAGTTTCTAGAGGCTTGGCGCAAATGACGAAAGGCACGAATGTTACGGTAAATACGATTGTGCCAGGGTCAACTTTATCAGAAGGAGCAGCGCAATTTCTAGCAGATGTAGCCAAAAAAGAAAATAAACCAACCGACCAAGTAGAAGCTGAATTTTTTACCAATGTGCGGACTTCTTCCTTATTACAACGCTTTGCTTCAGTAGAAGAAGTGGCGAATACGATTGTCTATTTATCAAGCCCTTTGGCAGCAGCGACGAATGGGGCGGCGATTAAGGTGGATGGTGGAAGTATGGGAGGGATTTTGTAGACAAGAACCATTCCTTAGCAAATCCATTTTTTGCGGAACTAAGTTCTCAGACTTTTAGTTTTAGGTAGCATGCAACTCACAATTACAGCTTTTTCAACGGCACTCTTTTCTAGTTGGTATTTCATTGATGAATTAGGCATTCTTTTCGATGCAGGAGATGGTGTTTCTGCCCATTTATTACAGAAGGCAAGAAAGGTCAAACATGCCTTTATTTCTCATGCAGATAGAGACCATGTATCTGGCTTGATTCAATTTAATCAACTAAATGCACGAGACGGTTTTCCTAAGATTTATTACCCAAAAGATAGTGGTTCTTTTCCTGCTTTAGCCAATTTTGCCGCTAAATTTGACCCACATGTATCAGGAAGTGAGTGGCATCCGATTGGCTTCGACGAGTCTATTTTTTTACAAAAAGATTTATTGGTTCGTTCTTTTAGAAATGAACACATTCCTGTCCCAAAAGAAGTCGTCAAAAGTATGGGCTTTCATCTGATGCGGAGTAAACGAAAATTAAAACCCGAATTTCACGGCTTAAAGGGCAAAGAGATTGCTAAATTAAGACAAACAAAAGGAGACGATTTTGTCACGGAAGAAGTCTTGGATAATATTTTATCTTATTCTGGAGATAGTCCTGTGGCACAAGATGGTCGATTTGAGCACACCAATATTTTGATACACGAAGCGACCTTTTTACGTATTGATGAATCGGTGATTGACCATGATAGAGCGAATAAACACAGTACCTTAGAAGGTGTCTTAAAAATGGTAAAAGAGACCAATGTACAGCAATTAATAGTAGGGCATTTTTCTTCTCGATATTCCGTTGAGGAAATTGATACAGAAATTCGGCGACTTGTTACTTATTTTGGGCTTAAAATTCCTGTTTTTAGAATTCCACCTGGGGTTTGTGTCAGGAATATTTTGAGTCAAACGCCTATTGTTTATTAGTTAGATAAGTAATCCGACAAAAATAAACTAACATTTTTTATTTGGACGAGCGTAGCTTATTTTTACCACGGAGGAACGGAGTACACAGAGAGCATAGCGTTCTTTTGACGAGTATAGTTTAAGACAAAAGTACCGAAATGATTAACGGCATTGGTCTTTTTTTCATTTAATCTATCATTAGGGTTGGTTTCTTCCTCATTAAATTCCTCCATACTTGAATCACCAACTACTTTAAAAACAGCACTATAAAAATAGAGGAAATAGCTAATCCCTGATGCTATAAAAAGATATAAAAGTGCTAATAGAAAGTGCATAAACAAATGTTTTAATGATTGGTTAAATCTCCCAAATTTAGTCATTTTAAAAGGGGAATAACTTGAATATATAAATTTACTAAATTCTCAAAAATCAGCAAATTCTCCAAACTTCCAACTTTTGTAAAATAGGCTTATTATATTTGTGAAATAATCGGTTGTCAGTTTTTACACGTAAACAGATAACAGACAACTGACAACCGATAACTCACAACTGATAACTAAATAATAACCACAATATGCAAAAGGTACAAACGTATATCAATAAAAACAAACAACGATTCTTAGACGAATTAATCGAAATCTTAAAAATTCCTTCCATTAGTGCCGACCCTGATTATAAGGAGGATGTTGCTAAAACAGCAGTGTATACCGCAGAAAAATTAAAAGCAGCAGGGGCAGACAATGTAGAAGTTTGTCAAACAGCAGGTTATCCAATCGTTTATGGCGATAAAATTATTGACCCTGCTTTACCAACCGTTTTAGTTTATGGGCATTATGATGTGCAACCACCAGACCCTTTAGAATTATGGACAACGGGTCCATTTGAACCCGTTATCAAACCAACTAAAGTGCATCCAGATGGGGCGATTTTTGCTCGTGGTTCTGCGGATGATAAAGGGCAGTTTTACATGCATGTAAAAGCATTTGAAGCGATGATAGCCGAAGATGCTTTGCCTTGTAATGTGAAATTTATGATAGAAGGAGAAGAGGAAGTAGGGTCAGATAATTTGGGCGTTTTTTGTCAAGCGAATAAAGAAAAATTGGCTTGCGATATGGTGATGATTTCCGATACGTCGATTATTGCGAATGATTGCCCATCTATTTCCGTTGGTTTAAGAGGATTGAGTTATTTAGAAGTAGAAGTGACGGGGCCGAATAGAGATTTACACTCAGGTGTTTACGGTGGTGCAGTAGCCAATCCAATCAATATTTTGTGTAAGATGATTGCGTCTATGCACGACGAAAACAACCACATTACCATTCCAGAATTTTACGATGATGTAGCAGAGGTCACAAAGGCAGAACGAAAAGCGATGAACGAAGCGCCTTTTGATATTCATGCCTACAAAGATGATTTAGATATTTTCCAAGTGAGAGGAGAAAAAGGCTTTACGACTTTAGAAAGAACTTCTATCCGTCCAACTTTGGATGTCAATGGCATTTGGGGCGGTTATATCGGTGAAGGGGCAAAAACGGTTTTACCTGCTAAGGCTTTCGCCAAAATTAGTATGCGTTTAGTACCGAATCAAAGTTCTGATAAAATTACCGAAATTTTCACTAAGCACTTCAAGAAAATTGCGCCTAAATCAGTCAAGGTTCAAGTGCGTCCACATCATGGCGGAGAACCAGCGGTTACCCCAACCGATACCATAGAATATAAGGCAGCAGCCAAAGCTATGAAAACTACTTTTGGCAAAGAACCGATTCCACAAAGAGGTGGCGGTAGTATTCCTATTGTGGCACTTTTTGAAGAAGTATTGGGCGTCAAATCTGTTTTGATGGGTTTTGGTTTGGATTCTGATGGATTGCATTCTCCAAATGAGCATTATGGCTTGTTTAATTATTATAAAGGAATAGAGACGATTCCTTATTTCTTTCAGTATTATGCGGAGATGAAGGGGGAAAGTTAAATTGAAAATGTAAAATGCTAAATTTAAAATTTAAAAGTGCGGCAGTCTGAAAATTGAAAATTGCCGAAATGATTTGTAACTTACAGAGATATAATGAATTAGAATAGTTTCTTTAAGGTATGGCTTTAATCTAATGTAGTGACAAATAGTGCCGAAGCTCCCGACTAAAGTTTCCCCTACGGCGGGACAAGTTACGCTCCTTTGAGGGAAATTTGGCGTATTCATTTTTACAGACTGTGCCAGAGCTACGCTCTTTTGAGGCAAAAGGAGCTTTAGCTTCGAAACCGTCTGTAGTATTTTGATTTATTTGCAATTTTTTAAAGGAGCGTAGCTTCGTCACCAAATTTCACATCAAACTTTTTCTTTAACGCCAAGTCCATGCTTGGTGTAGGGACTATTTAAAAAACAGCAATAAACTTTTATGCTAACAAAATTAGAAATAGAAAATTTTAAATCTATCCATAAAGAGTCGATTGACCTGAGTAGAGTTAATGTTTTTATTGGAGAAAATGGTTGTGGGAAGACGAATATTTTAGAGGCTTTGGGAATGGTTAGTGCATTGCAAGCAAACAAATTAGACAATGATGAATTAGCATTAAAAGGGATCAGAGTAACAAAACCAAGTATAACTATTAGTTCTTTTTTAAGACAACGAACAAGTAGTCAAATAGGTATTAAGATTTTTTTTGAAGGAATTGCTGAAAAATTTTTACTGACTCCTGAAGACATCAATGACATATATAGTAAGTGGAAAAAATACATTTCTAAGACTTTTATGGAATTGGCAATTGAAATTTCATCTAAAAATGTAAATAGTCAATCAACAATTGTCGGGCAAGCAATAAAACTCCACGATTTAGGAAAATCATCAAGAAGATTTCAGTTTTTTTTATTTTTGAATGACTACAAAATTTATAATCTTTCAACTAAAATTCTTAGAGGCATAGGAGGAATAAGCCATGCAATCCCAGGCATTAACGGAGAAAATTTAGACTATCTAATCAACAGTTTTTCTAAAGAAGAGATGGAAGAATTAGAACATCATGCCTCCATGATTTCTTGGCTAGATAAAATAATTATAGACCAAGACGATAGCCTAAAACTACAAGGACATAAACTAAACCTAAGCCAATCAAAACTCTACTTCCGAGACAAATTCATGCAAAAGAAAAACAACGTTTTTTCAGCCGAAAATGCCAATGAAGGAATCTTACATATCTTATTTTACATCGCCTTATTTATTAGCAAAAAGACGCCAAAACTGTTTGCCATAGATAATATAGAAACCGCTTTAAATCCCGGTTTATGTAGAAGCTTGATAGAAATATTAGTAAAATTGGCTAAAAAACATGACAAACAAGTTTTAATAACGACGCATAATCCAGCTATTTTAGATGGTATTAATTTACATGATGATGAACAGCGGATTTTTACAGTAGCAAGAAATTTTAAAGGACATACCAAAGTAAAACGATTACAAATTAAGCCAGATAAAGAGGTCGGTGGACATCGACTTAAATTGTCGGAATTATGGATGCGTAATTATTTAGGAGCGATACCTCAACATTATTGAATATGAAGTTTGGCATAATAGCAGAAGGCAGGAGTGATTGCGCAGTCATCAAAAATATTCTCCGTGGACTAGACTTAATTGAAATGGACGATGATGTTCAGTTTCTACGTCCGAGATTTAATATAGATGCTATGGATATAGCAAAAAGAGAAATACCCACAGAAAATTTTAGTAATTGGACTTTGGTTAAAAAAGATTGTGAAGAAGGTTTAAAGCTTAGAGAGTTTTTTGATTTAGAAAATCCATTTGGCGAAGACCGAGCCATTATTATTCAAATTGATACTGCTGAATGTGAGGATGTAGGTTATGATGTAGTTAAACCTAACAAAAAAGAAGCTACTTATTGTGATGATTTAAGAGCAGAAGTTATTGCTAAAATTCAATCTTGGATTAATAAACCTGAAATAGCTGACCAATTATTTTTTGCCGTTTGTATTGAGGAAACGGAAGCGTGGGTACATGCACTTTACGAAAGTAAAAATACGGCTAACTTCCCTGATCCTAAAAGAGCATTTGACAAATACCGTTCTAAAAAGAGTCAAACAGATAAGAAATTTCAAAAAAGCGAGCAGAAATTAGTCAATAAAAATACGTTTGAAAAATTCAATTTTTATTCCAAAGATTTTCAAAAGCGGAAGAAGTTGAACGCCAGCCTAAAAAACAATAAAAGCCTAGCAGACTTCGTAGCTGATTTATCTAAATTAGCGTCCTAAATATTTATTTCTTTCAACTGCAAATTACAACTACTCCCCACTTTTAAATTTTACATTTGTAATTTTAAATTTTCAATTTCCTCTATGATACTTTCCACATTACGTTTAAGAAATTACCCAGAGGACGAAGCCAATACCTTCCCTTGGAATCTCCCCCTCATCAAAAATCTAGAAACCCTACAATTCGAGAAAAACATCAGCTTTTTTGTCGGTGAAAATGGGAGTGGTAAATCCACTATTTTAGAAGCCATTGCAGCCTATACAGAAGTCCCCTTAGCAGGAAGTTTTCGATTAGCCGACGATGATTCACTCGCAGCATCTAATCGTTTAGCGGATTATTTGAGTTTGCGATTTGCTGAAAAAACACGGCATGGCTTTTTTGTGCGAGCCGAAGATTTTATCGGTTTTTCTAGAAGTATCAAACGACAAATTAAGGAATTAGACGATGAAATAGCAGATGTGAAAGCGACTTTTACAGGAGGGGATATAAAACTAACTTTAGGCACGTTAGAAGGAGAGCGAAATAGTTTTATCAAACGCTATTCCAAGGACTTAGAAGCAATGTCGCATGGCGAAGGCTTTATGAAATTTTTTACGTCCAGAATTACAGGAAAAGGCTTGTATTTAATTGATGAACCAGAAGCGGCACTTTCGCCAACTCGCCAATTGAGTTTGTTAGCTTTGATATTAGAAAAAGTAAAGAAGACAGGCGCTCATTTTATTATTGCCACACATTCGCCGATTATTATGGCAGCACCAGATTCAGAGGTGTTTTATTTCCAAGAGGGACAAATAAGCAAAGTGGATTATCGAGAAACGGAGCATTATTTATTGACCAAAGCGATATTGGAGCGTCCAGAATTGGTGATGAAGGAGTTAAATTGATGGACTAGAACTAGCTAAATCTCCAGCCAAAAGGGTATCGACTGCTTTTTCAAAAGGTATATTAAAACATTGATTGCCTAATTTTTCTACGGCTGCCCAATTGACAAACCCACAATCTCTAGCTATAGATAAACGAGCATCTGATAATTCAAAATAAGCATTGAAAATAAATGTTGAATCTTTACCTATATAGTTAGGATGCCAGTTATTAATTTGGTTGATACAGGCGAAATTTCTATCCATCCATGCACCCATTAAATTATCTCCAAAAGCCAATAATTGCCCCAGAATAGTGGTCTCACTATTAGTTGCTTTGATAGTTTTGGTCCTTTGACAAATCCCGTGGAAAATCAGCTCGTCCGATGACTAGCGTCGTCGGATGAGCTGATTTTAATCATCCGACGACGCAGTCATCGGACGATTAAAATCTCATTTCACGGGATTTGTCAGAGAACCATAGTTTTTTTATGGAGGATATAAACTTTTTGGGTGTTTTCGTGGATGTAGATTTTAGGGTTCATATAATTTGTTTTTTGACACGGAAAGACACGGCTTGAAATTAGGAAAGAATTATGTTTTGATTCGATTTTCTTATGATTTCAGCGTGAAACATAAAAAATCATAAATTAAAACGGTGTCTTTCCGTGTTGAAAATTATGTAAAGAAATTTTTCCTTGAAAGACTTTAAGGTCAACTAATTCGTCTTAAGTTACAATCTACACTTTTATTTCATTCAACTTATCCCACATCGCCTTCACCTGCAAATCCCCAAACCCATAAACTCCTGCTTCTTTACTAAACTGCTGAAAAATCAACTCAAAATCGTCCGTCTGCAATTGTTTCTGAATAGCGATTAAATGCTGTTGAGGTTTACCCAAGGTTCCATCTTTAGGAAAGCGGTCAATATGCGCTTGGAGCACTTCTTGTAAAAGGGGGAAATTAGTTGTTTTAGTAGTCGCTAAAATTTGTAACTGTGCGAAATCATTTTTTTGAAAAGCTTCCCAACATGCCAACATTAATTGAAATTCAGAAGCAGTCATGGCTTGTTTATTTTCATAAGCTTGTACCAATGCAGTTGGGGACATGTCTCCGAATTCTTGCCAATTATCCCGTTGTGCTTTGACCAAATAAATATTATCTCGATGTCCAATAACGTCTAGTAAATAAATGATAAAACATAAATTCATTTGACAAAAAAGGTCATCCCCAAACCATAAATTGACAACTTCATTAGGAGCAAGGGATAAGATTTTTTGGAATTGCGGTAAGGCATAATCATTATACCGCCTTTTTCTACCATAATTTTTTTCAATAAAATCAGCTCGATTGTCCCAAAATTCCATTAGAGAATCCCCTTCGATATTGCCATCAATCAAACATTCTCTACAGATGATTAAATAACCATCAATTAGGTCGGTAGGAAATTGGTCTTTTAAAGCGTCGCCGTTTAAGATGTGCTGTTGCATGTTTATAGAGCTATTAAATGTTCTGTTAGGAAGTATAAAAATACAAAAATTTTTTAAGCTAAATTGATTCTTTTCTAGATATGTTCTAACTGTTTCTGTGCCAATTCCCCCAACTGTCGAATCCCCTCCTCAATCTCCTCCGTAAAAGGCTCCGCAAAACTCAACCGAATACAATGTTTATAAGCCGATTCAACTGAAAAAACCTGTCCTGGAGCAATGCTAATCTGTTGGCTTTTAGCCGCTCGGAATAATTGGTAACTATCAAATTGTTTAGGAAATTCTATCCAAAAATTAAAACCACCTTCTGGAACTCGAAAATAAATGCCTGTAGGAAAATGCTGTAAAATACATTGACTATAACGCAAGGCTTGGGTATGCAAAGCTGTTCGCAATTTTCGGAGATGAAAATCATAACGCCCTTTTTGGAAAAAATTTAATAAAGCTGCTTGTGGCAAAGAACTGGTGGATAAAGATAAAATCCGTTTTTGGTGCGCAAATTGTTCTACAAATCGGCCTGGTTGACAATAACCAATTCGATAACCTGGGGCAATGGTTTTGGATAAAGAAGAACAGTACAAAACCCAGCCTTCTTTATCATAAAATTTGCAAGTACTCGGTCGGTTTTTACCAAAGTATAGTTCGCCATAAATATCATCTTCAATAATCGGAATCTGTTTAGCCATCATTAATTCGACCAATGCTTTCTTTTGTTCATCAGGAATACAAACACCCGTTGGATTGTGAAAATTCGTGACAAAAAGCCCTGCTTTAATAGGGAATTGTTCAATGGCTTTTTTCAAAAAAGAAATATCCAAACCATTAGCAGTAACAGGAATTGAAACGGCTTTCAAACCTAGCCGTTCTACCGCTTGATGAATGCTAAAATAGGTCAGTTCATCAATGGCAATAACATCGCCCGGTTTGGTCAAAATCATTAAACTGATATTCAACGCTTCCATACAGCCTGCCGTAATGACCAAATCTTCTGCTCTAAAATTACCACCCCAATTCAATAATTGTTGCGCAATAATCCGTCGCAATTCTGGATTGCCTTGTGGATGCGTATATCTTAACAAAAAATTCTTTTCTGTGCGAACTGCTTCCATGATTGATTTATTTAACCTAGCTATGGGGAGCAACTTAGGAGAGGGCACTGCAGAGGATAATTTTAGCAGCTTTTCAGAACTTCTAAGTTCTTCTAATTCTTTGATAATTTCACTAGTATCAATGGCTTTTACATTCGGTTGAATAGAAGGAGAAGTAGCAGGCGCTGGTCGCTCTGCATGCCGAAAACGCACATAATAGCCAGATTTTGGACGGGCTTCTATCAATCCTTTGGCTTCTAATTGATAATAAGCCTTAAAAATAGTACTAGGACTAACATGCTGCTGTTTGCTCAATAAACGTACAGAAGGCAATTTTTCACCTACTTTTAGAATGCTATTCAAGATGCTGTCTTCCAGTTGATTAGCTATTTGATTGTATCGAAATTCTTTACTTTGAGAAGCCATTTTATTCTTGTTTAACCGTGTACCGTTAACCGAAACCCGTGTACCGTTATTAATCTGATATGCTTAAAATAATAAAAACTGAATCTGTTTCTTTTTGACAAACATATCTACTTTTGTGCTTAGATGAAAGTTTTATTAAAAGTTTTTCAAAATGAGAAATTACTTTTAAATGTAATTTTCTCTATTGAATAATGAATTATTTTTTAACCAAGGATTTAAAAAACTAGCATGAATCATCTTGTTAATCTTGAAAATCCTGAGCCATCCCGCCCGCTTTGCGGTTCATTCGCTTGAATGTCCTAGGACATTCACCCTGCGGGGCGCTCATTTATCCTGTAATTATGAAAACGATTGGCTTAATCGGCGGCATGAGTTGGGAATCTTCCAAATTGTATTACGAATTACTCAACCAAAAAGTAAAGGCAGAATTAGGTGGATTCCATTCTTGTAAAAGCATTTTATACACGGTAGATTTTGATGAAATTCACCGTTTGCAAGGAGAAGGGAATTGGGCTGCCTTAGATAAAATAATGAGTCATGCAGCGCAAAGTTTAGAAAAAGGAGGCGCAGAAATTATTTTAATTTGTGCCAATACGATGCACCTTTGTAGCCAAGCGATTAAAAATAGTGTGGATATTCCATTATTACATATTGCCGAAGCAACAGGTCAGGCAATTAAAGCAAAAGGTTTGTCCAAAGTAGCATTACTAGGGACTAAATACGTCATGGAAAAAGACTTTTATAAAGACTTATTGACCAATAAATTTGGCATAGAAGTTTTGATTCCAAACGCTGAAGAAAGAGATTTTATCCACGAAGTCATTTATGGCGAATTAGTACAAGGCGTAATCACAGATGCCTCCAGAGAAGGGTATAAAAAAATTATCCAAAGATTAGCCGAAGCAGGTGAGATCGGAAGAGCAC
>JBGCFJ010000818.1:0-3549 GCA_045106885.1 Saprospiraceae bacterium | reverse complement strand
TGAGTCCCCCTTGCACATTTAACCGAATCCCTTGCCCCAATGTACAGTCTCCAGTCGTAGAAATATCGACTACTAAAGGATTAGGAACTTTAATTTCAAAAGAACGGCTTCCAGCTAGACAACCATTTCCATCTCGAATATGAACTTCAAAATTACCTGCTGGTAATCGCCCATTTTCATAGGTAAATTGACCATCTGTAATAATCGTATCCGCAGGAAATCTAAATCCATTTTCGTAAACAATCTCAAAATTAATTGTCCCATTTTCATCCCCAGCACAAACTAAATTAGTGGTATCTATAATTGAAATAGTGCCTTGATGCACTTCATTATCCAACACGAATAAATAAGGCGTTGTACAACCTAAAAGGGTATCTGTAATCGTCAATTCATAGGCCCCGCTTGGTAAATCAGACTGCGTCAAACTCCCGTTGGGAAAAGTCGATTTGTAACTACCACTACCGCCCACAACATTAAGCGTAACTATTCCACTATTATTCAAACAAGTTGGCGTACTAATTACAGTATGGGTGACCATTAATGGATTTATTCCTCCTATATCTATTGTCATTAAATTGGTACAATCAGGCACATTTTCATCGGTTACCGTAATGGTATAACGTCCTTCCACCAAATCATTTCGGTTAGTCCCTACCACCCCATCATTCCAAGTATAAGTATAATCTACTGGACTTAATGCAACCGTTCCATTTGCCATTCCACAAGTGGCATCTACTTTGGTAAAAGAAGCATCTGGTGCATCTGAATTACCCACATTCACCAATACCGTTTCAAAACATTCCTTACTTTCTTTATCAACGATTTGTACAAAATAACTTGCGGAAGGCAAATTAATTCTGCTATTAGCCGTTTCTCCTATCTCTCCTACATTCGGTGACCAATTAAAATTATAAGCAGCTACATTTTGAGCAATATTAATAATTGTACTGCCATTTTCCTGATTACAACTCGCATTTTCTGTAATAACACTTTCTATAATTGGTGGTATACAGGGCGGACACTCTTGACGAATAACATCTACATTTAAGGTATCCATACATCCCACAGGATTGGTCAACACTAATTGGTGAAAGCCTTCTGTTAAAAATACAGATTCTCCTACAGGTGTCAGTCTGGTATCATAGCCCAAAAAAGACCGAATACCACTAGAGGGAAAAGTGATTTCCATTCGACTATAATTACCGTCTGTATGCCCTCCTTGAATAATCGAGACCTCAGGTAAAATAGTCCAATTTCCGCCTTCATCCCAAACATTCATAGAATCTACTAATGCAGCAATAGAAGAAACAGTACCCGTATAAATTATCCCATCTACTATCCAAGAATCAATATTTATATCTCCCGTAGCATTGATAATTTGGGCATAAGTGTAAATGCATACTTGTCGAAAATCACAAATAGCAAAACGAGTAGAATCTACCAAAATTCCATTATCGGAAACGGTATAATCTTCCAAATCAGCCCCAGCATATTGGTTGAAACAATAGAAAATTGTGCTATCACAATCTGGCATTAAGATAGTCTCATTTGCTGTTCCTACGTTGATATTACAAACAACTGACTCGCAGCTTGTATTTAAGGCAAATGTTCCTTCATTGGAAGAACTAAAGTCGTAGTTACAAGTTTCTCCATCTATAGTACAAGTAAATTCAATCGTACTAGTTGTCGTTATTTTTGCAGTATAAACACTGTCACAGGCTAAGTTTGCCACATTCGCTTCAAACTGAAAAACAGCTCGCTCATTCTGTCCTAAACCTGATGGTAGTAATAAATTAAAAATATCAAGTCCTACATTATTTTTAATAGTTGGTTCAGAAGGCGTCCAATCATTAGGCATTGACCCTTGGATGGAATTAGCCACATAGGTAAACGCTTCAGGCAATTCTATTTCAATCTTATCTACCCCAGATACATTATTGCCTATATTCTCTACTTGAATCTGAAAAGTAGCCACCTGATTAGGCACTAGTATTTCTTCACTAGCAAAGGTGATTTCAAAATTTCTCGCAACACTTGGTTCTGCTTGAAAAATAATCGGATTCGTTTCGGCAAAAACATTATTAGTAGCGGTTCCACAAGCAGTTGTCCCTTGGAAACTATAACGATTCAATTCCCCATTCTGATAGGAACAATTGGTAATAAATCTATATTTGATTTTAAATTCACTAGAATCTGGTGCATTAATAGAGAAACCTGGTAAGCCATTTTCGTGAAGGAAAGTATTTAAATTTACAAAATTATCATATTGATAAATTTGACCTAGTGAGTCATCCCCTATAAAATTAGGTTCTTGTGCAACCGCTTGAAAACTTCCCGAAGATGGATAAGTAAATTCGATACTATTTGGAACTAAAGTAGCCCCTGTTGGTAAAATAATTTGCGACTGAATATCAAAAGCATTGCCTACCTCTTCATTTCTTACCAAAATAACCATTGTACTGGTATCACAAAGTACCCCACTAATCGTGGATTCAGCCGCTTGAAAACTAGCAGAAAGTAAAGGTGCTAAGGTTGAAGCTTTTAATAAGACCGTTTCTTCTTCACAAGGAGGGTACAAAGCAGGCGTCCAATTCTCCTCTGTAGGTAAAGCACAATTCCAACCTAACTTAGCCAATACGTTATTGTCTCCACAACTATTCATTTTAGCCGTGATTCTATAAGTATTACAAATATCCGCAGGAGCAATATTTGTCTCTCTTTTGTCCAATCGATTGGCAAAAGCAAAAGCACTAGTATCTCCATTAAAAGTTTGTAAAACTAAAGTATCAATAGCTTCTGGAAAACTAATATCTTCTACTAATAAAATATCAGCATCTCCCATCTGTTTTTCCAAAGCAATAAAAGTGCTCCCAGCATCAGCTTCAAAAGAAGTATTACAATGTTCGATAATCCATTGAATCGTTTCCTCGCCTGATTGTACCTCATTGATAACTGCTTCTAAAGAAAAAGTCGGTGGGTCTTGATATTGGAAAAAGCGTTTATCAAAAACTTCATTCGTTTCTGTACAATCTGAATTCCCGTCAAAAGCGGCATAAGCCCGATTTTGATAAATAATATTAGCTTCTATTTCATATAAATCATCGTTGGTACTACTCCCAAACTGAGAAGAACAAGAAGGTATCAAATTAACTCGAAATTGAAATACTTGATTACTTCCAGCAATCGTACTAGCCGTATTTAAAGTACTAAAACCAGTCTGATAAAATCCTGGATTTGCTTCCAACAAAGTAGGCAAAGGAAACCATTCCCCACCTTGAATTCTGTATTCTACGGACAAATCCTCAAAAGCCGTCAAAATAGCGGGGTCATAAGTTAATGCTAAAGAATCGACGGTCACTGCTTGTCGATGTTCTTGTCCAAAAAACTCCCGCATGACATTGGCATTAATACTTTTAGACACGGTATACTGTAGCACAGAGGTTTCACATCCTTTAGGAAAAGTCGAATTACTAGGTCCTGAAAAAGTCGTATTCAATTTAGCCAATCGAAACAATTCTCCAAAGGAATCACAATCATCATAAACTTGAC
>JBGCFJ010000817.1:0-1122 GCA_045106885.1 Saprospiraceae bacterium | reverse complement strand
TAAACCTTTTGACATCGCAGCCCGACCACTTTCTGGATGGTCCACTCTTTTTACCGAATACCCTAATTTAGTTAATAACTGAATGGTTTTAATCCCAATTGGGGTATCATTATAATTTGTGAACTCATCACAAAATAAATAGACTTGTCCTTTGAATTCTCCTTTAAGGCTAAATTTGGGCGAGTGTTGTTTATACCATTTTCGTAGACTAGTTTTATGAATAGTTGGTAGGGAACGTTTTGGTGCGACACCTAATATTTTTTTCATTAAGCCACCTGTCAAACCATTGCTCAAAAAGAAATTACTTAGGCTAGGCAAAACTGCTCCTAAGCCATTTAATTTATTGATATTCGCAAAGGCTTTTGCTCGTAAAGGAACGCCATTCGTTTGATAATATTGATGCAAAAATTCTGCCTTTAAACTAGACATATCTACATTGGAAGGGCATTCTGAAGTACAGCCTTTACAAGAAAGGCATAAATCCATGACTTCCTTAATTTCTTCATGGTCAAATGGGTTCGTCTTGGTATTTTCAGTTAAAAAGGTTCGTAAAGTATTTGCCCTTGCTCTAGTAGTTTCCTTTTCGTTCCGAGTGGCCATATAACTCGGACACATTGTTCCGCCTGATAAAGGTAGTTTTCGACAATCGCCAGAACCATTACATTTTTCAGCTAATTGCAAAATGCCTCCTGTCGCAGAAAAATCTAAAATTGTATCAAAAGTAGGCGTTGGCTTGGTGGGTTCATAGCGCATCACCGTATTCATGGGTGGCGCATTGACTATTTTATTTGGATTAAAAATATGTTGACTATCCCAAGTATTTTTAATGCGTTTGAAAAGTTCATAATTTGCTTCCCCAACCATCATTGGAATAAATTCTCCTCGCAATCGACCATCTCCATGTTCCCCACTTAAAGACCCTCGATATTTTTTGACCAATTTGGCAGTGGCTAGAGAAATGGCTCTAAATTGCTCGTTTCCTTCGGTCGTTTTTAAGTTTAAGATGGGCCGCAAATGAATTTCTCCTGCTCCAGCATGAGCGTAATAAATACTTTTTTGCCCAAAACCAGCTAACATTTCTTCAAAATCGCTAATATAATCGGCTAAATCTTCTAAGGCAAC
>JBGCFJ010000816.1:0-6195 GCA_045106885.1 Saprospiraceae bacterium | reverse complement strand
AAAATCTTTTCCGCAATTGCAAGTCCATACAATCATTGTGATAGAATCTGTCCGTAAATTATCAATGTCAATGCCTTGATTTTTAGTAAGGTCAATCCGTGAATAGATTGCAGGATAGTTCTCTTTTAAATTTGTTGATTTGTGTTTTAAAGCTCTCATAGTGTGTTATTGTTTTCTATAGTGATTTTTAACCCTCGTAAGGACTTCTTTTAATTTTGAATATGTTTATTTGATTTATGTTTTAAACGCTTGCTAGTGCTTTAATTTGTTGCTTAGATTCTATTTTTCGCTTTGAATCCATGCAAAGTTTTATTTTTTCAAATAGTACTTTGTCTTTCGCCTGTTTTTCGATGCCTTGTAATAGGGGTACATTCGGGATATAGACAAAAAGTTGTCACATCTAAAAAAAGCTGATACTGAATTTCGCATAATCACCAAAGAGCGAAGTATTTCTCCATTTATTAGTTAATAATCGCTTTTATTCTGCTCAAAATGGTTGTTTTTTCGCTACCCAAAATAGCACTACGAAATTGAGGAATACTATAATTCATTCAAAAACAATTACTTATAGCTAAGTGTGAACTTTTTGGGCGTATCCCGAATGTACCCCTAATAGTTCGCTTTTTTTACCTGGATTAAGTAAAAATCATGGAATCAAAATTGAAGCTGGCTGGCAAAAAGAGCTGAGCACCAATGAATTTCAATTTTCTGATTTGTTCTTTTATTCCCGTGGATATGAAAATGCGCCCAATGACGAAACGTATCGAATTGCCTTTAACTATGCGCTACCTCTGGCATATCCTGATTGGGGCTTTGGTGGGTTGACTTATTTTAAACGAATTCGAGCTAATCTATTTTATGATATGGGCAGCGTAAAAATAAATGGCGAGACGTCTAATTTGAACTCTTATGGTGCAGAATTAATTTTCGACAATACTTTTTTAAATCTTATGCCTATATCAATCGGGTTAAGGCAGTCTTTTCTTTTGGATACAGATGTGTTGAATCCTGATAGGGGAAATTCTTTTGAGGTATTTGTGACTACGAGTTTATAAGAAGATATAAAAAAGGAAAACTGCCGATAATCGAGTGTTTTTATCCATTAGTGATTTTTCATTCCTTAGTGGTTACTTTATTGAGTTAAAATTCAAAACATATCGGAAAGAAGGCATTACAGGAAAAGAGTGGATACGAATCCAGTCAGAACTATTTTCCCCCGTTGGAAAAGATAAGAAAGCATTTTTTCGGTTATAAAAATTATATACCCCCAATGAAAGTTGATGTTGAAAATGAGTAGCTGAAAGTTTCCACAAAAAACCCATATCCATACGGTGGTAAGCAGGCAATCGGTCAGAAGTTAATTGGATTTCTTTCGAATTGAATAAATCTACAAACAAGAAACTTTCTTTCAATTGCTGTAAATTTACAGCAGGTAATCCTGATTTATAGGCCCAGCTCCAATTAAAAGATAAATTACTGGTGATTACCCAATTCAATTGCAAATGTAAATTATGTCGATTGTCAAAATTATATGGACTTTGTTCTTCTAAGATAGTTCGGGTAGTGTTGGATAAAGTATAAGAAATCCAGCCCGTAGGATTTCCTTTATGTTTTTCGAGTAGCAACTCCCAGCCTTTAGAATGACCTGTTGCAGGTTGTATCAAATCCTCCCAAGTTTCAGCATTAATTCCTTGGCTACTAGATTGAGCTAGGTAATCATTAGAATAGGTAATTAAACCCGTTAGTTTTTTTAAGTATACCTCTGTATTTAGTAGCCAATTATTGCCTAATTGATGATGAAATCCTAGAGTGCTAATCCAAGCATTTTCTGCTTTTGCCTTCGATGTGGCAGGTACCCAAAGGTCGTTTGGCAGTCCAGCGTCTGTCAGGGTTAGTAAGTGAAGAAATTGGGACATCTTTGCTCCTGAAAAAGATAAAGCTGTTTTGTCTGAGAAACTATACTTTACATTAAATCTGGGTTGAGTTGAGAAAGTGATGACCTCTGCAGCATTGAATACAGTTGTGTATAAACCAGCATTAATTTGCCATTTATTGAATTGCCACTCATCGCTAAGATAGAAATACGCCTCCCAGCCCTTATACTCTATAGAATCTAAATCTAAGAGTTCTTTTACGACAGTAACGCTATCAAGATAATTATTTTCAGTCTCCTCAGAACCAAGTGTGGGAACAAAGCCTCGCTGTGTAATTCCTCCTCCTACCTTTAAATGGTGGTCATTGTTTAAAAAGTAATCAAAATCTGTGCGAAGGGCTATTTCTTTAATGGTCGAATTAAATTGATTCCTATTGACTTGGTTTAAAAATATTTCGCTAAAGCCATTAAAACTTTTTATATCGTGTTCTAAATTATTTTTATACTGAAAATGACTAAAAATAAAGGTAGTATTAGAAAAAAGGCGGTCATTATACAGATGATTCCAACGCAAGGAACTAATTTGGTTTCCCCAATCATAACGGTAAGAAAAATTATTAATAGAATAAGAACCAATCTCTACATCTCTGCGAGATTCGGAAGTATCTTCAAATTTATCGCCGCCCGAATAAAAAGAAAGAAAGATTCGGTCTTTTGAAGTAAGGCGTAAATTCAATTTTGCGTAGGCATCAAAAAAATAATAGTCTGTTTGTCCATCTAAATCATTCGCATCTTTGTTCTTCCTGCTTCTATCTTTTAAAAAATTATCGACGTGAGACCGTCGTATTCCTCCAATAAAAGAAATTTTATCTTTTACTATTGGCATTTCTATTCTAGCTGTAGTAGCTAATAGACCTAATTCAAGCCCCGCAGATGTTTTTTCAAAACTACCTTCTTTGGTCCGCACATCTAATACAGAAGATAATCTTCCTCCATATTGAGCAGCAAATCCCCCTTTGCTAAAAGTAGCTTTTTTTATAAGACTATTATTAAAAATAGAAAATAGTCCAGCTGAGTGACTTGGATTAAAAATGGGTACATCATCTAATAATATTAAATTTTGGTCGGCATTTCCTCCTCTAACATGTAGTCCTCCAAATCCATCTGCCCCACTTTGTACGCCTGGCAACATTTGTAGCTGGCGCAATAAATCAGGTTCCCCTCCTGGGGCAGCTAATGTATTCAGTTTTGTGGTCAAAAGACTATGCTGACTAGGATGCTCTTGGAGATATTGTTCTACTAATGGAGAAACGACAACGACTTCCTGCAAGGTAGCAGAGGGTTTCAAGTTTATTTCTTTCTTAATAGGACGGTTTACCTTAAAAGGCATAACAACAGATTCATATCCTACATAGGAAAAATTCAGTTGAACCTCTCCAGCTTTTACTCGGATGCAATAATAGCCGTAGCCATTGGCTAGGACTCCTTCTCCTGTTAAATCATTATAAACTGTAGCACTAGGTAAAGTTTCTCCACTTTGCGCATCTTTGAGATAACCAGATATAAGAAAATATTTAGGAGGGCGTGGAATTACAAGTATACTTCCATTTTGTGCTTTATAATTGTAATTCGTAAGGGCTAAAATTTTATTCAAAATCGAAGAAAGCGATTGTTTTTTAGCATTTACACTCACCTTTTTATCAGTATTAAAAAAAGAAGCACTAAAAACAATATTAACATCCGCTTTTTCACTCAATAAATATAGCGCATCAGGAATCGTTTCGTTTTCAACAGAAAAATTAAGTTTTTTTAAAATCACTTTCTGCCCTGAGGCACTAGCCGTAATTAAAATAAAAAGTAGAAAGAATTTAATTCGTAAAAGAGGCATAGTTCCTATTTTGTATTTTTCAATCACTTACAAATCCCACCGATTAAGGTAAAATCAGTTGCTCCATTCTCCACTAATTCCATTTTTAGTACTTCTCCTACCTCCTTTAGTAATGTTTCTAAGGGTTTAGTCGTATCATAACGTCCAGTAAAAGGACAGTTTTTCATATTGTTGGCTGCTATATGGATGGTCACATTATGAAACTCCGCTATGGTTTGGATAGCTAACCGCAAAGGAGTATCTCGAAAAACAAGTCGTTTTCTTTGCCAAGCTAAGGCATTTAGGTTTCTATCTATGTTTCGCTCTAATTTTTTATCTTTTGGAAGATAAACGCCCTTTTCTTTAGCCGTCAAGTCAATAAATTGTCGGCTATTATGTGGTTGTAATCTCACTTTTCCCTCTTCAACAGCAACCTCTATTTTATCTTCTAATGGATTGGCACGTAAATTAAACGCTGTACCTAAAACGGTAACGGTAGCATTTGAAGTAGTTATGCTAAAAGGTTGTTGGCTATTGGGTGCCACCTGAAAATAGGCTTCTCCTTCCAGTTTAAGCCACCGCTGTTGGCCATCAAAGGTTTCAGGGTAACTCACCTTACTATTTTTATTTAGCCAAACTTTTGTCCCATCGGATAATTGTAATTGACGCATTTCTGTAGTAGCGACGATAGTCCTCTCAGGCACTTGTTGAAAATTATTTTTGTATAACCAAGCTCCGACTGATAAGAGTAATAAAAAACCAGCAGCTATACTAAAGAATTTCCGAAAGTTTCTCTTAGGCATTTGCACAACCTTGGGGGCTTTTGTTTCCTTAAGATTAGCGTCACTAGAAGTATTGATTTTTTGTAAGACTTTATCAAAATTAGCTACTTCGTCTAATTCGAAAGGCAAATCATATAAGTCTCCTGCGTCCCATGCTTGTTTCATTTCTTTGGCATAGGCTCGATTATTAGTGGATTGATTCAACCAATACTCTAATGCTTCATTGTCCTGTTGGGAAAGTATTCCCTTCCATTTTTTTATTAATAGTTGTAAGTAAAAATCTATATCCATATTGTAGTTTTTTTTATGACAACCATTTAGAAGCCACTAGCCCCTAAGACAAATTCATAAAAAAATAAAAAAAAAGAAATTAATAAATCTTGTTGTTTTAAAACCTGCCGAATTCGTTTTAAGGCAATTGTAATTTGGTTCTCTACTGTTTTTACAGAAATGTCTAGTGTTCTAGCAATTTCTTTATGAGACATTTCTTCAAAGCGACTCATAGAAAAAATAATTCGACATCTATCAGGCAATTTATCTATTGTCGCAGTAATAATTTGTTGCAATGCATTTAATTCCATTTGGTCTTGAGCATTCTCAGTAACCAATTGGGGTGCTATTTCTGATACATCCTCATATACTACTATTTTTTGTCTCTTTATATAATTAAGGGATTTATTTACGACGGTTTGGCTTAAATAAGATTTAACTTTTAAATCTGCTGGCAATTGGGTTCTTCTTTTCCACAATTCTACAAAAGCATCTTGAACCATATCCTGTGCGACGGTTTTCTCCTTTGTTATTCGCCAGGCTACTGCAGCCATGTACCGATGATATTTAGAGAACAACTGCCTAAAGGCATTTTGGTCACCAAGTTTTATTTTATGAAATAAATTTTCTTCCATTCAATACGGCTTTCTTTTAGGATTGGAAAATAGGTTTTATTCATTACTTCTTCCAACTCAGTTTATTTGTATTTGAGATATTATACGATTTATTTTTCATTTTGGTTGAAAAAAACACTCATTTTCAATTATTTATGAATTGAAAATATAATTGTTTATAAATTTTTTGAAAAAAATGAAAATCTTTTTGGGGGGTAAGTTACTTCCAATTGTTACCTATACGAAATCACGAAAACCGATTTGAAAATCAATAATTCTCTTATTAACAAAAGTAAATTAATAACATTTAAAATTTAATTTGAACATGAAGAAATTAGTTAATTTCCTAAGCTTAGCCATCACATTCTTATTCCTTACAGTAGCATGCCAAAAAGATGATAACCTTGTAGAAGTTTCAAATCCTGAAACTCCTGTTACACAGAATGCCAGTTTGAGAACATTTACAAATATATCTGTAGATTCCTTAGGCTGCTTTTTATTTACTTATCCCTTTGATGTAGCACTTACAAATGGACAAACTTTGACGATAACGAATATTATAGATTTATCGAATAATCTTGAAGAGATTGCTGACTTCACCTATCCTTTTGATTTAATGGATGCGTTTAATAATGAACCATTAAGAGCTGAAAATGCAGCAGATATTGATAAGTTTGTCAAGGCTTGTGAAGACAAATCGGGACTACAAGAAGCAGCTGTAAATGCTAGTTTCCGAAATTTGGTAACGGGTTCTATAGATTCATTGGGCTGCTTTTTATTTACTTATCC
>JBGCFJ010000815.1:0-2713 GCA_045106885.1 Saprospiraceae bacterium | reverse complement strand
AACGTAATCGCCAAATTTATTTGGCTGATTCAAAATATTGACTGTCAGCAATTTATGAACCTACCAAATAAATTTGGTGGTTACGAGCGGAACAAAATAGACTTTACGGACAGCCTCTAATTAGCACTGAAGTTTTCTATTTTTATAAAAAACCCTTTTTGACCAAAAGGTATTAAGAACTTATTGGGAATTTATCAATTAATTTTTCTCGCTTCAAATCGTTGAATCTCAAAAGTATTGTCAATCGTATTTTGCGGCGTAGTCGCTTCCATTCGAACTAAACCTAGTGGAGTCTCCTGTAAATCAATATGGAAAATAAAGGTCTCATTCATAAACACTTTTTCAAAGCCGCCTTCCCGACGAATGGTAATTTTAGACAAAGGTGCTCCATTAATATTAATCGTATTCGTAGTATAAAACAAACCATTGTCTTGACTATCTTGATGCACACCAATAAAAAATCCACTTAAATTGAAGCCTGTTTCAGGGAAAAATTCAATATAGTAATGATTGGTCGTGTTGCCCCATATTAATTTTGTTCGATTAGGTCTATCTCGAATCACTGTAAAATCAATTTCTAATTCATATTCATCGGGTAAATCACTAAATCGTTGATTGATTTTATTAAGATTCTCTGCTGACTTCACTACTTCTTTGGCAGTAGCAGCAACTTCATTATAATCAAATGTTTGCGTTGCCCAAGCTGGAGAGGATGCATTTTCATTGAATAATTCATCATTCAAATAGTCTTTTCTAAAACCAAAATAGGGAATGGGAATCCAAATTTCATTACCTTCCAAAGGAGAACCACGCATAATGCTTTTCCAGACGTTATTCTCAAATTTATCATTCCGATGCCCTCTATCTAGTTCACAATGCCCTAACTCATGGAATAATAAAAAACCTCGAACATTTTCACTCAAAGAAGTCCATTCTGATTTATCAATCACTACATGGTGTTCTCCTACATAGCAAAAACCACTGGCATTACATACTGTCCCATCCGAAAATTCTACAATTAAACCACTATCATCAAAGTCAATCGTTTGTCCTCGCTTTGCCCCTTCTGCAATAAATTCTTGCACATAAGGCTCAAATGCTGGATCCACATCGTATACCCCCGACTCTGCACCAACACCATTATCAGGTCGACAATTTTGGAAGATAGCGATTAGGAAAAAAAGGAAAAGTATCTTTTTCATATTTTTAATGGTTGTATTGCTGAATTGTCTAGTAAGGGATTTGGCAAAAAATAACCTACGCAATAATACTATATGTTTTAAAAAATAATTCGTGGGGATTTCGCTACTAATTTTCCCCACGAAATATCCAACCCCACGAATTTACGTAGGTTATTTCTTTCGTTTTCCCTAAAGTAATAAATTTTGATAAAAAACGAATAAATAAGTCAATCAATTGTCTGGGTAATATCACGTTCAAATTAGGAATAGCTTCATTTTTTAGCACTGCCCTTAATTATCTGTTGTCAAAAGCGTCCTCATTTAAAACAAGTTCTATAAATTCCTTTGCAGCCTCTTCCTTTTTTCCTATGTTTTTTCTTTATTTTGTGGACGATTCTTTCATTCAAAAAATAAAAATTCAAAATATGAGATTTTTGACCAGTTTATTATTATTAACCGCTTTATTATTAAGCAGTTGTCAAAGTGGTGACACAAGTAAAAACTCCTCGCAACCAAATGCCGATGGTAAAAAATATCGTTTAACCCCCGTCAATTCAGGTGTACAATATCCTGATGCGAAACTAGAATATCGTCATTTTTCTCAAGGAAAATTTTTATTTGATGTTGCTAATTATCAATTGGGTACTCAAACTGCGGATGCAGGAGATTTAATGTGCGCCAATTCAGGAAAAGGGCAACATATTCACGTCATTTTTGATGATGCACCGTATTCCGCACAATATACCAATGCTTTCGATTTTGCAAAAGAAGATGGTCGATATTATATGATGGCTTTTTTAGGCAAATCTTATCACGAAAGTATTAAAACACCCGATGCTTTTGTGGCACAAAGAGTAAGTCTACGAGACAATTCTATCTATGCTCGGTCTACCATCAAAGACCCTACTTTATTTTATAGTCGTCCAAAAGGAACTTATGTAGGTAAAGATACCAAAAAAGTAATGCTTGATTTTTATCTATTGAATTGCGATTTAGAAGGACAGGCCTATAAAGTATATGCAGATATTAATGGCGAACAACACCTCATTAGCAAATGGGAATCTTATTATATAGAAGGACTTCCTTATGGAGAAAACACGATTAAATTGACGCTAGTTTTCAATAGTGGAGAAATGGTGCCTACTAAATTAAATCCAGTTACTCGGACTTTTACTTTGAAGAAAGACCCTGCAGGATAAAGAGTTGCTGGCTAAGTCAGATTTTTTGTAAGTATTCAAGATAATAGATTTTTCAGGACACAAAGCACACGAAGAAGACACAGAGGTCACAGAGATTCTTTGTATACCCCGTGTCTTTTTCTACATCTATTAACGCTAATCATTTTAAAACAAAAATCATGTTAGTATTTGTAGAGCATATAAAAACACAGGAGGAATTCATCCTTTTAGGAACAGGATTAGGTACTTATCGTTCAGAATTCAAAGCTTCCATTTTTGAGGACAGTGTCAAAGAAGGAATACATAAAATGCTAGCAGTTTGTGATAAGTCAGGCAAGATATATTGGTATCCTT
>JBGCFJ010000814.1:0-1476 GCA_045106885.1 Saprospiraceae bacterium | reverse complement strand
GATTAGAAATAGAGCTGTTCTCTAGTTAGGGACGAGGAAAAAAAGAACCTACCAGCCTGACGGATTCTTGTACTTTTAGCTTCGTTAAAATTGTCCTACGTAAAAGGACTATGCTGGGAAGCATCCCGTCCGTTTCACGGTTCACAAACGGTGTTTGCTCATCTTGCTAAAAGAAAAAATAACCTCGTCATTTCTGGTACATTATTTATTGCCTCATCCCTTATTAAAATTTAAGTGCTAAAGTTAGAAAAATTAAGATTAATTTGATTACTTCGAGTTTGAATTTAAAAATAATGTATAATAATTAGATTTAATGGAGTTTCCACAGAAATTAAAAGCTTGTTGGCATCCAGTAGCCTATAGTAAAGAAGTAACCGAAAAACCTTTTGGTACTTTTTTATTAGACCAAGCCGTAGTTATATGGCGAAGTTCAACTGGTGAAGTGCACGCTATGCGAGATTTATGCATTCATCGAGGAACGGCTTTATCGCTGGGTTGGGTGAAAGAAGATTGTTTGGTTTGCCCATATCATGCTTGGGAATATGATAAAAGTGGGGCTTGTGTGTTTATTCCGCAAGCACCTAAAGCTAAAATTCCTAAAAAGGCAAATACACCGAGGTATCATTGTCAAGAGCAATATGGATTAATTTGGGTCGCTTTAGAAGCCCCTGTTTATCCTTTACCCGCCATACCAGAATTAGAAAAGGAGACGTGGAAAGTTGTACAAACAGGCCCTTTTGATTGGAAAAGTGATGCGTCTCGACAAGTCGAAAATTTTACAGATTTTGGGCATTTTCCGTGGGTACATCCAGGTTTATTAGGCGACCCAGAACGACCAGAAGTACCAAAGTGTAAAGTAGAACGAAAAGGGGCAGTTTTACATTATTCCATTGTCCGTCCAGAAGCACAAAATTCGGAAGAATTTCCTGTTTTTGCCAATGACGATGTGGTTAAACCAGAAAGACGCAGCGTTTACCGTTTGCATTTACCTTATACCATTGTATTAAGACTAGGCTGGGGAGGAGAAAAAGGCATGGTTTACTTTTTTGTGTCTCAACCGATTTCCAAAAATAAATGTAGAGGTTACTGTATTATTGGTCGAAATTATGACCATGAGGAACCAGACACCGTCTTGCAAAATTTTGAACAAGTTATTTTTGACCAAGATAAAAGAGTGGTAGAATCACAGCGACCAGAACAAGTGCCTTTTGATTTTGCGGAGGAATTGCATTTAACTTTTGATGCGGTAGCGATGAATTATCGGCGAGCGATGAAGGCGGAGGGATTGGCTTATTAGTGCGTATTTGAGGGGGATTATTTGATTAAACCAGCATCTTTAGTGACGAGGTAGAAATAAAGTGTGCCAGAGTACGCAGTTATTTTTTCTTCTAAGGATTCTTTAAAAACCGCATATAGCCTTTGCTACATAAGGCTTTTTCAAGATTTCTTAGAAGGAAATAAGAACAAGTAATGTGG
>JBGCFJ010000813.1:0-17865 GCA_045106885.1 Saprospiraceae bacterium | reverse complement strand
GATAAGGTTAAGAAGTGAATGAGGTGGGCTAAAATAGAAAAGTACCAAGTTGAATCAACTCAGTACTTTTCTATTATTTCGGAGATTACTAATCACGAATTACTAATCACCAATCACAATTTATACTTTCAAAATCTTAGCTGCTAAATCTGCAATTCTAGCAGAATATCCAGCCTCATTATCATACCAGCTAACCACTTTCACGAAGTTGCCATCTAATACGGTCGTCATTAAAGAATCAAAAATAGAAGAGTGTGGATTTCTTACAATATCACTTGATACAATAGGGTCTTCTGTGTATTGTAAAATACCTTTTAATTCTCCTTCTGCTAATTCTTTGAACTTCGCATTGATTTCTTCTGGAGTTGTTGCTTTTTCAACGACTACATTTAATTCAATCATTGAACCAGTAATTACAGGAACTCTTACTGCAATAGCAGATAATTTACCCGCTACTTCAGGTACTACTTTTCCTACTGCAACCGCTGCACCAGTAGAAGTCGGTACAATATTAAATGCTGCTGCTCTAGCTCTTCTTAAATCAGAGTGAGGTGCATCTTGCATTCTTTGGTCAGATGTATAAGCGTGCGTAGTCGTCATAGAACCAACTTTCAACCCCCAGTTGTCATTCAAAATCTTTGCTACAGGCGCCAAACAATTAGTCGTACAAGAAGCATTAGAAAATACATTCTTTCTTCTATCTAAATCTGCATCATTTACTCCTAAAACGATAGTTTGAACCCCTTCACTTTTTGCAGGAGCAGACATAATAACATCCTTTGCACCAGCTTGTAAATGCAAACCAGCTTTATCCTTCGTTCTAAAAATACCTGTACATTCTAAAACTACATCTACACCCAAATCTCCCCATGGTAAATCAGCTGGATTTCTTTGTGCAAAAGCAGCAATTTTTTTACCATTGACGATTAAAGCATCATCAGTTGCTTCTACTGTTCCATCAAATGGCCCTTGTGCAGAATCATATTTTAATAAATGTGCTAAAGTAGCATTATCAGTCAAATCATTAATTCCTACTACTTCAATGCCATCTTTCTTTAATAAATTTCTAAATGCTAAGCGGCCTATTCGACCGAAACCGTTAATTGCAACTTTCTTTGCCATGTTTTTTCAATTTAATGGAGCGAAGATTATGAATCATAAACTTCGCTTTTAATTTTTAAGTTAGACTATAGTTCAAATTAAACGCCATGATTTCTTACAAAGTTGACTTAATTTGAATTTTTATTAGGTACTTAGTGTATTTTTTACACCAATTAACAAATAAGTGGCGCAAATATACTATATTATTGTTAATTAATGCAAGTATTTTTTTTATAAAGAGCGGAAAACGATTTGAAGACTACTTTGAAATTCGTAAAATTACCCTATTTACTTCAGCAAAGAGCTTACAGAGCATTGAGCGAAGGTTCGTACAATACGCATCTAATTAAAACCCATTAAGATTTACAATGAAAGAATTTTAACCGACAAACTAGATTCACGCTTTGCCCTACGCCCACTCTCTTTGCTAGATAATAACAATTTAACAATGTTGGAAAGCATTTTAATCCGTAGGTAACTAAAATATTTTTTAAAAAAACGAAAAAAAATCAGCTATTATGTTGACATTTTCTTTAATGCATTATATATTTGCACTCGCTTAGAAAGTTGAGCAATTTAAATAGTTAAATTAAAGACTATTTACTTAAAATTTTGGCCCGTTCGTCTAGTGGTTAGGACGCCAGGTTTTCATCCTGGTAACAGGGGTTCGATTCCCCTACGGGCTACTATAGCACCTTCATAATCATCGTATTATGGAGGTTTTTTATTTTAGGTCAACAATTCCCATTTTGGCGTTTTCGGTAGCCTTATTATCCTGTAATTTCCCACTACTGGATAATTTTAGGGCTTTTGTGGAGTAAACCTTCCAGTAACAGGAAGTTACTGGAAGATACTCAGACCAAAATGGGAATTCCTGATTTTAAGCACAATTCTTCTAATTTGCTCCCTTCTTTTTATTTCTGCAATCCACTATGCTAACGGAATACATGTTAATTTAGTCGGCATCTTTATTAGCCCCTCAATTAACCAATTTAAAATTGGATAATGAAGCGCATAATTTGATTAGAAAACATCCTGCCCGAGCGAAAAAACTAAAAGCCATTATGTTGGCTGAACAGCATAAATTAGACGAAAATCGTCGAGGTTGGGAATAATTGATAGTTTGAAAATTTTAATAATATCCTAACTAAAAATCACTCCATCAATACTAATTTATAACTCCCTTGTCCAAATTCACTTTGAACCATAAAAATATAAAGTCCAGTCGATAATCGCTTTTCATTATTATCTGTACCATCCCAAGAAAATTGCCAATCTCGTGATGTTTTACCCCTTTGAGGGATTAACGATTTTAATGCACGTCCATTCAAATCATAAATACTTCCTGATAATTGGTTCGCCGATAAATCCGTTTTGAGTTTTACATTTATCGTCGTATTTGTTCTAAAAGGATTAGGACTAGCCATTATTTCCATAGTTGTAGCCAAATCAATTTCGGTTGTTGCCGTGATAATAGAATCGCCTAATGGCAGACTATATTCTTCTCCCCTAACTGGGCTACCCAAAGAAATATCTGGCAACTCTACCTCATTCTCAGAATCATTTTGATTACCTCCTGATAAATTGGTAACCAATAAATCATGGTCTGTTTCATCTACACATTCTTCACAAATATACCCGCCTTCTGCTGGTTCTAGAGCTAAAAAAGCAGTATAGAGCGAAAGTACTCGATGCTCTAAACTCCATTCAATAATCTTTTCTATAATCCGCTGAGTCAAGCCGTAATAAGCTCTATTCAATTCTAAACCACTAATAAAATTACCTGCCCAAGCAGTTATATGGTTGGTCGTTCCTTCATTGAGATAAGATTCATCAATAATAATACTTTTGTGAATAGTTTCCGTGCCAACTCTACCAGAAAAATTGAGGGTATAAGGTAAATTGCCCACACATTTTCCAATTTTTAAAATAGGGGCATTAGGGCTTGAAAAAGTCGGTCGAGGCAAGGTAAATTCGCTAAAACAACTACCTTCCTGTTTTGTAATAGTCAGTGCATCAATTGCTCGAATAGCACTGATTCCTTGTAAACTTTGATAAAATAAATTTTGAAAACTTTTCTCCTGTCGAATGACATGCAGATTTCCATTGACGCTTTCTTGAAGTTTTATGTAAAAATATTCATTGCCATAATATCTCCGCTCCACATACCTCGGCTCATCTCCTTCTTCTATCCAGTAATAATAATCACTACTTTGGTTTTTATTCTGGTAATCCGCAACATATATCGACATTTCAGGTAAATCCAGTAATTTAGGGGCAAGGGTTGCAATATACTCATCCGCTGCATTCATTTCATGGAACTGGTCAGCACAAGAAACTAACAGCAAGGCTCCTTTCTGTCCATTATTTCGCATATAATCTATGCCTGCATCTATTAATTCAGGTAAGTTGGTCGTCACAGATAATGTATAAGCTTCTTCTATTAAATTGAAAATAGTGGAAACGGTCGCTTCATCGGCACTTAACCAATTGGTATTAATCGGTGCTACTCCAATTTGGGAGTTAAAAATTAAATTAAAAGAATCTTGTGGGGCTAAGGTAGTCAATACCTGTTGGGCTAAAATTGCAAACAACTCGTCTTTGCTAATCGTCGTGGTCGTGGTATCATAATCCACTAATAGGGCTATTTTTTTAGTTTTTTCCGCTTCCCCCATCAGGGCTACCTCTGGCAATATAACTGCTTCGTAATAATCTCTAGTCGGCTCTTCATATCTGCTCAGAAACACCCCGTTTTGCATCGGAACATCCAATAAAATGTCTAACCCTGCTTCTATATCTGTAGGCGTTAAAGACAAAGAAAAATGGTCACCTAGAGTAGCATGAGTGGCATTCGTAAAATTTTGGGTAGTCGATTGTAGTGGTCGAGGATTGGAAAAATCATTATTTAGAAAACATTGAACCACAATTTCTTCGACAGGTACTTTTGAAGCATTCAATATGTCCATTGGTAAAGGAACAGCAACACTGCCATCCTGCCAATTCCCAGGAACTAAATAGGTGATTTTTACTCTTCTGCTAGAATCTGGTTGTAAAGGATAAACTCGTAAATGATAGAAGTCAGCGGTTACATCTCCTTGCCAAGACCAATTGTCCTTTACTAATAAGGAAGGGTCTCGTCTAAAGCCTACTATTTCCTCATAAACTCTTGTTGCATGCCATCTTTCTTCAATATCAGCTTGGATAATATCCTCATTAATCCATAGCCAAGAATCCGTTATCATTGCTCCAGTTGGCAAATTGAATTGTAAGGTCGCTTCTAAATCTTCCTGCGCTTGTTCAAAATGTATGGTATCATTAGGCCATACTGATTTTGCTTCTCTTGCTGAGAGGGTCAAATACATCCCTATTTCCATATAAACGCCACGAGGATGAATCGTAAATTGGGCGGCTTCAATCGTGCTTTGTCCTGACCGCCAAGAGTCCGCATTACGAACTGTTAATTCAGTGGTTACTTGTGCTTGAAGCAAACCACTAAACAATAAACACATTACAATAATTTGATATTTAAAAGTCATAACAGATGGTTTTTAAATAAAGGATAATAAGTAATCTTTTACTATTTTTTATTCGTTTTACTGACTACTTAGTACCGCAACCAATAGAATGGTTGCTTCCTTTTATTATATATTTTTTATTTTTTTTTAAAAAAAATTAATAGCACACCTATATTTTCTAAAACTCCATCCCAATTAAACCGTTCAAAACCTAAGAATTCCTTATTTTTACAATTCTTTATAAAAAACCACATTCAAAAAATAGAAACTCCGCAAGTTATGGGAAGAAAATTATCACTCCGAGATGGTCTAAGAGAAGCGATGTCTGAAGAAATGAGAAGAGACGAAAATGTCTTTTTAATGGGCGAAGAGGTCGCAGAATATAATGGTGCTTACAAAGTAAGTAAAGGAATGCTAGACGAATTCGGACCAAAAAGAGTTATTGATACCCCAATTGCTGAATTGGGTTTTGCTGGTATCGGTGTCGGTGCAGCAATGAACGGTTTACGACCAATTGTTGAATTTATGACTTGGAATTTTGCTGTTTTAGCATTTGACCAAATCGTAAATAATGCCGCTAAAACTTTATCTCAATCTGGTGGGCAATACAGTTGCCCAATTGTTTTCAGAGGGCCTTCTGGCGCAGCTGGTCAATTGGCACAACAACATTCACAGACTTTTGAGGCATGGTTGGCCAATACGCCTGGACTGAAAGTTATCTCTTCTATCGACCCTTTTGATAGTAAGGCTTTATTAAAAACAGCCATTAGAGACAATGACCCGATTTGTATTATGGAATCTGAGTTGATGTATGCTTTAGAGGTAGATAATACCATCGCTGGTAAAAGAACTTATTCTTTCTCTCGCAGTACTTGGGAAACAGATTATATTGCTGGAGAAGATGAGCAAGAATTATTAGAAATTGGAAAAGCAGTGGTTCGTCGAGCAGGTACAGATATTACGATTGTTTCGTTTAATAAGTCTGTCTTAGAATGCTTAGTAGCAGCAGATGAATTAGCGAAAGAAGGTATTTCGGCGGAAGTGATTGATTTGCGAACGATTCGGCCAATGGACCACGCAACGATTGTGAATTCTGTCAAGAAAACGAATCGAATTGTAGCGGTAGATGAATCTTGGCCTTTTGCAGGTATTTCTGCGGAAATCGCTTACGAAGTTCAAAAATATGCTTTCGATTACTTGGATGCCCCTGTTATTCGAGTCAATGCAGCTGATGTTTCTTTACCGTATGCTCCAACTTTAGTAGAGGCTTATATGCCAAATGCGGCTAAGATTATTAAGGCGGTGAAAGGAGTGATGTATATGAATGCTTAATTAATGATGAACTATAAATGTTGAACGATGAATTCGGAAAATAACGGAAGTAATCGTTTATGCTGAAAGATAAAAAGCCTTGGAGTTTACTAAAACTTCAAGGCTTTTCTATGGACTATTCATCTAATATTTGTAAGCTTTTTCAGTACACTTCTTCATCTATATCACTTATCCGTGTTGTCCAATATCCGTGATATTTTAAGATTATTCGTCATCCCTCTTATTTAACTCGCCAAATCAATCAATAAGTTCTTGAGGCTTTTTAAAATATCAAATTGATGTTTATAAATTTTTCACAACACATATCTTCGTCTATACCACTTATCCGTGTTGCCCAACATCCGTGATATTTTAAGATTATTCGTCATCCCTCTTATTTAACTCGCCAAATCAATCACTAGTTTTTTGAGGCTTTTTAGAATTTTTAGAATATCAAATACGTGTTCAGTTGTAGCATCATACCCCTTACTAATTGTGTATTCTTTTCCAGTTAAAGTCATAAAATACCAATCCCTACCGACTATATAACAGCCATAAATTGGATGCTTAGTTTCATTCAATTCTTGTCCAACTAACATCGCTGCCAAAGCTTGTCCCGCTGGGTCACCATGAGGGTCTCTTTCTTTTTTGTATTCTTGAAAAGTGAAATATGGTTTCTTTGGAGAACGATAACCACTTGCAATCATACCATCAGGCAATCCAGACAATTCTATATCTTGTACAGTTCCAGCGAGTGACCTTTCCGCAAAAAGATTAATCTGTAATTCTATATTGGTATAATGAATCATGGAGAAAATAGGGCCGATAAAATGTAAAGAAAGCTCTCTTTCATTCCAATGATGGACATTTTCTTGCAAAAGGTCTTTCAAATTATTTAATTCTCTTTCTTCGTGCTTCGATATGTCCATTTTGGCATTTAGCCATTTATTCAAATCTGGCAGTTGCTTTTTAGGCTTTAGTCCAAAAGTATCTTCTAAATACTCCAATGTGCATTCTCTAAAATCAACTTTTTTCATAAATGAACGAAGGTTTTATCACTAAATTCTTCTTTCAAAGATACACTAAATTCAAAAAGGTATTAGCTATTGGGGCATTCTTTTCCTTTCTGACCATTTCTTTTTTATATTTGTCATCAGAGAAAACGTATTCAAAAACACTCTACCCTATTTATCCCTTCCTATTGGGTAATAAAAGCATATTAAAATGGCTAAGAGAAAGACCAGCAAAGAGAAAGAAGAAAAAATCAAAAAAGTCAGTCAAGTAATCAAACCAGAAGGCATGACTTTGGCGGAATGGCAAATCCAACTTCGCAGACAATTTGCCGAAAAACAAGAATTAGTACTGCGCAATAATGGCAGCCATAAATTATATTCTGATTTTACGGTGATTAATCCTGCTTCTGGCAGTACGCATAAAGTGGCTTTACGTGGTTTAGAACCAGGACATAATTTCTGTTCTTGTGTTGATTTCAGAACCAATACTTTAGGCACTTGCAAACATGTCGAATGGGTAATTTACCATTTGCGCAACTCTTATGGCACAAAAAAAGCCTTTGCTGAACTGCCGCCTGAACGAGCTTATTCTTCTGTATATGTGCATTATGGAGAAACGCCAACTATTCGCATCCGATTTGGAGAGGATAATAAAGAAGCATATCTAGAACTGGCAAGGGACCATTTTGATGCCACAGGGGTGATTAAAGAAAATGGAATTCTTCGGTTTAATTCTTTTCTAAAAGCAGCTAAAGCAATTAGCCCCGATTTCCGTTGCTATGAAGATGTGATACAATGGATTTTAAAAGAACGAGCAACTTTAACTAGAGTTGCTAAAATCCAAGATTTAGAAAGAGACTCAAAAAGTTTGGACGGACTTATCAAAGCCACTTTATTTTCTTACCAAAGAAAAGGGGTTTTATTTGCTGCCAAAGCAGGTCGAAGTTTGATTGCAGATGAAATGGGTTTGGGTAAAACGATTCAAGCTATTGCAACCGCAGAATTACTAAAAAAAGAAATGGGCATTAGTCGAACGTTGATTATTTGTCCGACTTCACTAAAATACCAATGGAAAGCGGAAATTGAAAAATTTACAGAAAGTACGGTACTTGTTTTAGAAGGAAATCCGCTTAAAAGGGAAAAAATATATACTACTTACGACAGTTTTTATCTGATAATGACTTATAATATTGTATCCAGAGATTTGGAAAAACTCAACGCTTTGGATGCGGATTTGGTCATTTTAGACGAGGCGCAACGGATTAAAAATTGGGAAACTAAAATTGCCAAATCGGTCAAAAAATTAACAATGCCTAATTGTATCGTTTTGACAGGTACGCCTTTAGAAAACAAATTGGAAGAACTTTACTCCATTGTGCAATTCATCGACCCTTATATTTTAAGCCCCTTGTTTGGACTATTAGACCGCCACCAAGTCAAAGACCCCAAGGGTAAAGTCGTTGGTTATCGAGAATTAAATCATATCAATAAAAAGTTAAAACCTTTGATGATTCGGCGGCTGAAAAAGAAGGTCATCAAACAAATGCCCGAAAGACAAGATAAGGTTTTGTTTGTGCCAATGACTAAAATGCAAGCCAAATTACATGGAGAATATAGAGATGCCGTTGCTAAGTTGGTACATAAATGGCAACGCTTTGGCTTCTTGAATGAAAAAGACCGCCGCAATTTGATGATTTTTATGAACATGATGCGAATGTCTTGTGATAGTTCTTACATCATTGATTTACAAACTCGCCATGATACTAAGGTCGATGAATTGATGGATATTTTGGAAGAACGATTAGAAGACCCAAGAGAGAAAGTGGTCGTTTTTAGCCAATGGAAACGCATGACGCATTTGGTAGAGCTGGAACTAGAAGAAAAAGGCATTGGTTTTGTCCATTTAAATGGGTCTGTGCCGAGTAAACATAGAGGGCAATTATTAGATACCTTTAGAGACGATATTGACTGTCGAGTGTTTTTGTCTACAGACGCAGGTGGGGTTGGTCTAAATTTACAGTCAGCTTCTATGGTAATTAATATAGATATTCCTTGGAATCCTGCGGTCTTGGAACAACGGATTGCTAGAGTTCATCGCTTAGGGCAAAAGACTAAAGTTCAAGTTGTTAATTTGGTTTCTACAGGAACGATTGAACATAAAATGCTAGATGTTTTGGCTTTTAAATCTGGTTTAGCTGAAGGTATTTTAGACGATGGAGAAGACAGCATTTTTATGGCAGATTCTAAGTTCAAGAAATTCATGGAATCCGTAGAGAACTTAACGGCTGTCCCCGAACCGTCTGAAGATGAGGAAGCAGAACCAGTTGCCGCAGCCGTGGTTGATAGAGATGAAATTGAAGAAAAACTGCCCGATGATGCCCCAAAACCATTGCCTAAAGAAGATGATTGGAAGGACGAAGGGGAAAAAGAACCTGCTACCGTTGGCGCAGGAGGTAATGGTGCGCAACGTGGACCAAGGCGTAAAAGAATTGGAGAAGTTGTTCCTCCTACCCCTGAACCAGCAACCGCTGTAGCGGAAGCTAATTCTCCACAAGCTTTAGTTCAAATGGGCATGAACTTCTTTAGCGGTTTAACCCAGACTTTAACTGACCCTGTCGCTACTCAAAATTTGGTCAAAAACATTACGGAAACGGACGAAAAAACAGGGCAATCTTATTTAAAAATTCCTGTGCAGAGTACGGAAATTGTAACGAATGCTTTTAGGGTGATTAGTGCTTTGTTTCAGCAGAAGTAAAAAGAATATCCGTTGCCTTCATTCATCCGTTGGAAAAAATAAACCAACGGATGAATGAAGGCAACGGATAAATAATAGTTTTTTAATTATCAATAGGACAGTGGGCAGTCAGCAGTAGCAGTAGGCAGTAAAGCCTTGATTTTCAATACTAAAATTTTGCCTAAACACAGTTATTTGAACAGTCTCATAAATAGTATTCTAATCCATTAGAAAAAAAGTCCTTTTCTTTCCTATATTTACGCCCAAAACAAAAAATATGGATTTCCTAACTACCTTTCCCTATTTCGGCATTATCGCCCTAATTATCCTCAATTTTTGGCTCGTCCAACGCCGAAACATTCAAGTCGATGAATCTGACCATGAGGTTGGTCATTAGTCAAAATAACCTTTAATAACTTCTATTTACCTCCAATAACTTCCTTTTCATGCTGGATTATCTTAGCGAACATTATATAGTTCTATTATTAACCACCATTTATGTTGGTGGCTGTTTATACGTTGGTTGGTATTTTAAGCAGAAAGCTTCCGAAGGCGTCGAAGGCTATTATATTGCCAAACGAGCCATTCCTGGCTGGGTGATTTCCTTAGCTTTTTTCTCTACTTCTGCTAGTACGAATACTTATATTGGACAGGCAGGAAAATCTTTTCAGTATGGATTATCTTGGGCATGGATGGGCTTTATTTGGACGTTTTTCTGTGTAGTTTCTTGGCAATTATTAGGCCCTAAAATGCGTTTTCAATCGGCTCGCTTAAAATCGTTTACCATTCCTGATTATTTCCATTTGCGGTATAAAAGTAATTTAGCAAAAACTATTCGGATTTTATCGGCTTTTATCATTCTATTTGCCACCGCTTGGTATATGGTTGGTATTGCTAAAGGTTGTGCCCATGTCTTAACTTCGGTGCTGGATATTCCTTATGAATGGGGCGCTTTAGCGATTATTTTCATCACTTGCGCTTATACAATATGGGGTGGTATGTATAGTGTGTTATGGACGGATGCGATACAAGGCATTATTATGTTTGGAGTAGCAATTATTATGTTAATGCTACCATTTATTTATGCGGGTGGCGTCGATAATTTAATGGAAAGTATCAGCCAAACCAACCACGTTTCTAAGTCGGGCGAACCAATGGGTAATGGGTTAGTTACTTTTGGTAATTTAGTGTCTTTCTTATATATTTTAGGCATTGGTATGGCAGTTGGTATGAAGCAGATTGCTGAACCTAAAAACTTAATCCGCTTCTACTCTATCGACAATGCTAAAAGTATGCGTTTCGCCATGATTTGGACGCCTGTTTTTTTGGGTGTTTCCTTAGTTTGTGTCATGGGTTTAGGGGCATTGGTACACGGTATGGCAACAGAATCAGAAGCCGCTTATTTAATTAATCATACTGATGAAGTCGTTGGTTTTATGCTGAATAAATTTGATAATAAATTGGTCAATGGCATTTGTGTCGCAGGCCTTTTTGCAGCAGGCATGTCCTCTTTAGCTTCGGTTATTATTATTATTGGAACTGCTTTTGTGAAAGATATTTGGCATTTAATTCAACCGATGCCTGAAAATAAAATTATTCCTCGGACCAAATGGTTTATGTTTATTTACTGCATTTTGGTCTATATTTTAACTTTATATCCAATGGCTGGCATTGTAGAATTAACCGCTTTTGCAGGAGCTGTTTTTGCCGCTAGTTTTTTCCCTGCTATTTTTGGAGGTTTGTATTTAAAATGGGGAACGGATGTGGCAGCTTTATCTTCGATGATAGTCGGCATGTTGGTCAATATTATTTGGCGGTTTGCTTTTCGATTTGAGTATGAGGGCTTGAAGGATGTGCATGAAATTATTCCTGCTTTTTTGGTGGCGATGGTGACTTATTTGGTGGTGAGTTGGTTGACGCCTGGGCGACGGCCTGATGCGGGGCATTTGGAAAAGGTATTTGGAAAGTCTTAAACCAGTTTTCTTATTTCGGATATGGGCATCTCGGATATTAGTTTTGCAACTAAAAATTAATATTTAAAAAACAGGTAAAATATCATCTATTTCGTCAAATCTGTTGTCTATAAATCCATTGCCAATTAAGAAATATAATGGTTCAAAATGATATGGGTGGAGAATTGTAGCTTAGACCTCTGGTCTGAGTAGGTTTGAGTAGGTTTGAGTACAGCTGTAACACGATTTTCTACTCAGACCAGAGGTCTAAGCTACTGTTGACCCACCTAAATCACTTTGAGCCAATATAATTCTCTGGTAAATCCAGTGGTGGAGACGAACAATATAGATTGACTTTTGTCTTTGCTCCTAATAATGAATGGAAAAGACAACAACGAATCTATATTCACTATAGATTCCACGAAATTTGTCAGAGAACCATACATTTCAAGCTACAAATATACTTTTACGTCTAGAAGAAAATCCGTTCAAATCATATTAATCCATTCAATCCGTAGTAAATCCTCCTAATTCATCCATCCTGTTAATCCTGCAAAATCCTAGCTATCCCATCCGCTTTGCGGTTCTCTCTCTTAAATGTCCACAGGACATTTATCCTTCGGAATCGTTCGTTCACATCTTTAAATAAAAATCCTTAGTCAATCCAATATAATCAGTCGAATGTTGCTTCCCTTTCTGCTGATAAATAGACAATTCATCTTTCACTGGCGTATCAATAGCGGTCTTTTCAAACTGCATTAATAAACGCTCCACTGAACCTTCAGGGCGAGATTTAACTTCGGTTATTTTAGTACAGTATAAAGCATAACTTTTGGCGACTTCTTGAAAACGCAAGCCTTCAATCAATGGTAAAATCACACAAAATTTGCCATCTTTTGCCAATAATTTCCGAGCAGCTGTTAATAAATCACCATGCCCTAATTTGACGGTATGTCGAACGTTATTTCTGTCTTGATTATGTGAAAAAGTACCGCCTGAGAAAAAAGGTGGATTGCTCACAATTAAGTCGTATTCATCTCGACTTAATTTAGCATAGTCCTGAATAGCTGCCTTTTTCACGGCTAATCTATCCGACCAATCGGCATTTTCCATATTCGTTTTTGCTTCCAAATAGGCACATTCTTCTATTTCTACGCCTACTATATCCGCTTCACAACGTTGCCCTAACATCACTGCAATTACACCACTCCCCGTTCCTATATCTAAGGCTTTCGTCGCTTTCGATACATCACACCATGCACCTAATAGTACGCCATCTGTTCCAACTTTCATTGCACAATCATTTTGCTCAATGGCAAATTTTTTGAATTGGAATGGTTCGTACACTTTTTCGGTCTTTTCTGCTTGATTCATTATTCGTAACAATTTAGAAGTATAAAGATTTTAGAAATGCAAAGGTATCATTCAAACGAATAGAAAAGAAGGAGGTTGCATTAGTTTTATTGAATCCCATATCGGTCAAACGTCCGCCAATACTTATCCTTATAAATTTCAAAATCTAATTCATACCTTTCCATATATTTTAGCTGCATTTCATATAACACTTTTGAAGGTTTTCTAAAATCTTTACAAGCAAAATAAATTTCTCTAAGATTTCGACTTGTTTGCCGACCGATGTTTAAATACCCCTCAATATCTTTTAATTGAGTTAGTAATTCGGATTCTATTTTATCTAAATCAGCTTGTGTTGCCTTACTCGGCATTCCCTTTTCTACTCCTTCAAATTTTATATCTATCATCGTTACCCAAGGATGAGAAGCCTTGTTCTCCCATTTCAATAACTCTGTATTTAAAACGGCAATGACCTTACTTCCATCTTTTAACGCTGCCGTTAAAATAGCATGATCATCTTCTGCGGTTTGATAACGGACGCCTTCATATTTTTCTAAAAATTCTTTTTGTCGCCAATTTAGATAAGATTTTAATTTAGCGATGGGGATTAATTCTTTTTCTATCGCCTCTTTTCCAATAACCATTAACTCATCAATCGTCGTTATCAGATTTAATTCTCCTAAAAAATTATCTAGAAATAGGAATGTGCCATTGGTAATTATCTGTTCGTTCTCTTGCTTAAAATTATTGTGAATAACTCGCAAATCAATCTCGTCGGGGTAGTTACTATCTTCAAGCGCATAAAAAAATAGGTTATCGCCATTAAATTCATACGTCTGCATTTGAATCCCAACGTTTTCAATAGCTAATGCTGGTTTAAGTGCCGTAAATTTCCAGCCTTTAATGGTTGGTGCTGCCGCCACTAATTCTTCTACAAAGACGACGTTTTCGACCACTCCATCTGGTGTGAAAATTAATTCCACCGTCCCTTCATCAGCCATACCCGTCAAATAAAAAATCCCTTCTTTTATCTGGTCTAATTTTTCAGAAAGCACTTTGAAGAATGCTTTTTCAATGTCCCTTCTTTCTTTAATGACCTTAAAAAAAGTGCGTTCTTCTTTTTTAAACCAAGCCCAAAAATCAGCATAGGTAATAGGTGCTGTTTCTTGCATTAACTTCTTCAGAAAATCCATTTTTTGTTTTTTTGGTAATTTAAAAAACTGTCTTCAATTTTTTTATTTCTTCGCATTCAATGCAATCGCCTGCTCGATATAATACCGAACTGCCACTTCATTCAATTCTTTCTGTGGTAAAACTCGTATCGCTTTTCCTTTTCCCGTCAACAACCCTAATTTATCTTCCATTTTAGCTCCTTTCAGAAAACCAAAATCTATTCCATAGGGCATGGTTCGCATGTGGCAGATTCCTCTTTTTTTATTGCCATAGGTGGTAATTCTTTCTTTTTTATTTTCTATAATACCTTCGTAGGATAACAGTAAATCCCTTGCTGCTAAAAATAGGTCTTTATGAGGTGATTGTAAATCTTTGTCGAATTGCATAACTAATTCTTATTTTAAATAAAATTTAAAGAAGATACTTTTTTGACACGGAAAGACACGGTTTTAGGCTATGATTTATTATGTTTTCGATTTGTCTTACTAAAAAAACCTAATATAATCCGTGGGGTTCATAAATCCGTGAGGAAATTATATACTTTAAATAGTCCACTAAAAAAGTACTAATTATCAAAAACTAATCGTCCAACAACTTCTTCAACTCATTCAACTTCATCATACACTCAATCGGCGTCATCGAATTAATTTGCAAATCCTGTAGTTGTTCCTTCAATTTCCCTAAAGTGGGGTCTACTGTTTCAAAAATACTTAGCTGATAATTTTCTGGTGCAATTTGTTGGGTATTTGCCTGATTCGCTTTCACACCGTCTGCATTTTCATTGCCTTCTACTGATTTTTGTTCTAATTGGGTCAAAATATGTGCCGCTCTTTCAACAATACTTCTGGGCATTCCCGCCATTTTAGCGACATGAATTCCAAAACTATGATGACTGCCACCTGGCACTAATTTTCTTAAAAAAATCACTTTTTGCCCAACTTCTTTTGTAGCAATATTAAAATTCTTGATACGGTCAAATTTATTCGCCAATTCATTTAATTCATGATAATGGGTCGCAAATAAAGTCTTGGGGCGAGCAGTTCCATTATTATGCAAAAATTCAGCAATTGACCAAGCAATAGAAATCCCATCATAAGTACTTGTCCCTCTACCAATTTCATCCAAAAGAATCAAACTTCTGTCGGAGATATTATTCATAATACTCGCCGTTTCGTTCATTTCTACCATAAAAGTAGATTCGCCAGAAGAAATATTATCAGACGCCCCTACCCTAGTAAACACCTTATCCACTATGCCTAAATTGGCACTCGCCGCAGGAACAAAACTACCCATTTGTGCCATTAAACTAATCAAAGCAACTTGCCGTAATAAAGCTGATTTACCTGCCATATTTGGCCCTGTAATCATCATCAGTTGTTGGGTGTCACTATCTAAAAAAACATCATTTGGAACATAAGATTCGCCTAACTCTAACTGTTGTTCGATCACTGGATGCCGACCGTCTTTAATTTCTAAAGCGGTACTATCATTCATGCTTGGGCGGCAATAATTTTGCTTTGCCCCGACTTTAGCAAAAGATAATAAACAATCCAATTGGGCAATAATACTCGCATTAAACTGAATCGGTTGAATATAACCACTAATCACTTCTACTAATTCCTTATATAAGCGGTCTTCTAAAACCAATATCTTATCTTGAGCAGATAAAATTTTGGTTTCTAATACTTTAAGTTCTTCTGTTATGTATCGTTCTGCATTGGTTAACGTTTGCTTTCGCACCCAATTTTCAGGAACTAAGCCTTTATTTTTGTACTTATTCGTTACTTCTAAATAATAGCCAAAAACATTATTAAAAGCTATTTTTAAATTATCAATTCCCGTTTCCGCCGCTTCTTTGACTCGAATGCTTTCTAGAATATCTTTGCTATTTTTAACAATATGCCTTAATTCATCTAACTCTTTATTCACCCCATCGGCAATGACGCCTCCCTTGGCTAGGTTGACAGGTGGTTCTGGTTTAATCCATTTCGCCAACTGTTCTTTTAACTTTTGACAAGGATTTAATCCATCTCCCATTTTCTGTAGAAAAGCATTATCCGTCCCCGTTAACATAAATTTCATCGGATGAATAACTGATAAGGCTCGATGAATCTGGACAATTTCTCTGGGTGCAATTTTCCCGAGTGGCACTTTTGAAATGAGTCGTTCTAAATCACCAATCTGTCTAATGCCCGTTTCAATTTCTTCGGTAATTTCTGTATTTTTTAAAAAATAATCCACCATGTCTAATCTCGCTTCAATCGCTTCTTTCGATTTCAATGGTAAGACCACCCATTTTTTAAGCAACCGAGCCCCCATAGGAGAAATGGTTTTATCCAAAATCTGAATCAAAGACACCCCTGATTCATGATTACTGTAAACCAATTCTAGATTTCGAATCGTAAAACGGTCTAACCAAACATATTTATCTTGGTGAATTCGACCAATCGTATTAATATGTTTAAGGTTAGTGTTTTCAGTGGTCGCTAAATAATGCAAAGAAGCACCCGCAGCAATTTGTGCCAAGCCCATATCTTCTACGCCAAACCCTTTTAAGGATTGTACCTTAAAATGCTCTAATAATTTTTCACGGGTATAATCGGGCATATATATCCACTCATCCAATGGAAAAGTATAAAATTTATCGCCGAAATTTCCTTCAAATTGCTTTCGATAATCTTTAGAATAAATAATTTCTGTCGGCTTAAAACCTTGAATTAATTTATCGACATAAGGTAAAGTTCCTTCACTCACCAAAAGTTCTCCTGTAGAAATATCTAAAAAAGAAACGCCTATCTTGCCCTTTTTCCCAAAAGCAATAGACGCTAAATAATTATTCGATTTATGGTCAAGAATATTATCATGAGTCGTTACCCCTGGCGTCACAATCTCCGTTACCCCTCTTCTAACAATCTTTTTTTCTTTACTCGGCTTTTCTAATTGCTCACAGATGGCTACACGATACCCCGCACGCACTAATTTGGGTAAGTAGGTATTTACCGAATGATAAGGAAATCCTGCCAATTCTATTTGACTACCCCCATTATTTCGTGCGGTTAAAATAATATTGAGGACTTTGGATGCCGTCACCGCATCTTCTCCAAAAGTTTCGTAAAAATCACCCACTCTGAATAATAAAATAGCACCAGGATGCTTCGCTTTCACCCCAAAATATTGCTTCATTAAAGGAGTTACTTTTTTTACCTTCGGTTTAGCTTTAGTAGATTTTTTTGCCAATTTATATTGGAATTTGAAGTATAAATTTACAGACTTAAATAGGGTTAAACCTGCAAATTGATAGCTTCTATGAATAAATGTAATTTTCTCTTTTTTATGAATTAGGAAGGCACGGCAACAGCAGTCACTTTTTTCCAAATAGTCGGATTATTAGGCTCAAAAACCCTCCATAAAGCCATTTATTTAGATGACCAGTAAAGTCTATTGTTACTATTTCTGATAATTCAAAAAAATAATCGCAAACCATTTCCTTTTCTTCGGTATCTAATTCAAGTTTTTTAAATTTTATAAGACCAATTTCTAATGCTTTTTTAAGCTCTTTTTTTGTTCCATCATTAGTGAAGAGAATTAAATAAATTGCTCCAGAAAGCGCAGTTATTTTTTCGGCTAAGAAATTAAAAAAATTAGTGCATACCCTTTGGTACGGACTCTTTTTTTTAGTTTTTTAGACGGACAAAGAACAAGCTTAATGGGGT
>JBGCFJ010000812.1:0-2190 GCA_045106885.1 Saprospiraceae bacterium | reverse complement strand
TCTTAGCTCATGTTAAAAAATATTTCCGTAGCGGGGCTATGCAAGCCATCCCGTCCGCTTTGCGGTTCAGAAGTTGACACTTCTTCATGCCTCGTCTAGCGAAAAAATAGCCTGAATCAAAAGTGACGATTATTTAATAGTTGGTACTTAGTTCTTAATGAAGTTAAAATAATTAACTCAAAAGAATCAGACCTTCTAATAAATAGAAGCTTAATTAGAGTCTGTCCGTAAAGTCGATTTTGTTCCGCCCGTAACCACCAAATTTATTTGGTAGGTTCATAAATTGCTGACAGTCAACATTTTGAATCAGCCAAATAAATTTGGCGATTACGTTAGACACGCAAAGCACAAGTTTACGGACAGACTCTAATTAATATTATAATTTCATGAGGATACTAATAGTTTCTTTGATAGCAACTATGCTTCTCCTTATAAAGTATAAATAAAAAGAATGTTTTATATTTATACAATTTCTATGAAATAAATAATAGTAATAAAAACACTAATAATTCAATATATAAGTGTTTGAATTTAGCCTAAATATTTGTTTAAATGTAAACTGAGATTGGTATAGTAATACATCGCATCGAGAAACGAGTATTGCTAAGATTTTTAAGGTAAGATTAGTTTCTATAAAAAATAAATGGAAATTAAGTAAAAACTAGGAACAGCTTTTACCTATATACTTTTTAAATCGGTAGGAGGAATGTAGAAATTTATACTTAAAATAGGTATAAAAAACTTACTAATATTAGTATGAGTTTTAAATACAATACAAATATATAATTATTTATAATATGAAGATATACCCTAAATGTGGTATATTAATAAAATAATCTTTTTCTAAACAAAATGCTTAATTAAAGTACCCACCATTTTGACACCATTCAAGAAATTTTGACCTTTCTCTCTAGATTCTTTAGTATACTTTACTTTGATAGGAACTTCTGCAAAAGAAGCTCTATTTAACTTAATCAAATTAATAATTTCGGTGCAAAATTCGTAGCCATTAAGGTTAATTTTAGACTTCTTAACAAATCGAGCATGCATGGCTTTAAATCCAGATTGGCTATCTGTAACAAACAATCCTGTTAAAAGTCCCGTAATAATATTACCAACCTTATTAAAGAAGATTCTGATAAGTGGCACTTCATTATCTTTGTTCAAAAATCGACTCCCAATCACTACATCTAACTGTTCTGTTCTCATTTTCTCTACCAACGCTTTTATATCAGTTGGACAATGCTGATCATCACCATCAATAGTGACAACAATTTTTGCATTTTGTCTAATTGCATAATCCATACCTGTTTGAGTAGCAGCTCCTGCACCCAAACAAACATAATGCGTTAATACTGTTGCTCCTAAAGCAGTCGCTACAGCTTTAGTGTCATCACTACTACCATCATTAATAACGATTATATTATAAAAGCCTTCGTGCTGGACTTTGGAAATTACTCTTCCTATTCTTTTACCTTCATCTTTGGCAGGGATAATTATGTAAACGTCTTCTGTATTCATAGGATATTATGTAAACAATTGTTAGTAGGGTTTATATACTAGAGTAAACTCACTTTCTTACAACCATTATATTAGGTAGGTAGGAAGGGAGTTAATTTTTTAATAAGAATAAAGATTGTTTATACTTAAAGCCGAAAATTAGACAGGATTATACAAAGATAAGTTTTTTTGTTTGATATAGATACTTTTTTTTGAAATCATTTTAAAATCATATATTTTTTTTCAAATTATATATATTATGTCGCCCAATATTTAGAGTAAATTAGATAGTCCGATTGAAAATTGATAATCACCTGTCGGACACCTCCAAAGGTCTCCGACACGTTCGACCAACCCATTTATCAGTTTTTATCTGACGCTCTAATAATGACTCAAAATCCTTATTCAATCATTCTAATAAAATTATTGCAGTTCATAGGCTATAAAAGTACCATTACGAATTATTTCTTGCCCACTTAATCCATATACTCTTTGTCCTTCCCTGTTAATAACCACTCTATCTGTGCCAATAGGTTTTAGTCCAGAATTATTAACCAGAAAAATTCCTAAATCTCTAGCCTTTTTTCTTAAAGAAGCGTCTGGTGTACGATCTATAGATGCCACATGCATATCCAAAATTATATACTTGTAGCCATTTTTTTTCATGGCTTCAACTGCTTTTAATTTATC
>JBGCFJ010000811.1:0-5380 GCA_045106885.1 Saprospiraceae bacterium | reverse complement strand
TAATTTACTAAGTGGTCCTATACTAATATCGCAGGCGCCATTACTTTTTTTAGCATAAAAATTACTTTTTTTTAAAATAGTCCATAATTCTGGACTTATTTTGACTTTTTTACCACTTCCAGCGGTAGCAGACAACCGACTTATTTCACTTGTTTCTTCATAATCACTAAGTATCGTATTTAATTGGTTAATTCTATTAATACATTGATTAGCAACATGTTGAGCTTTATTTGAATTAGTGGTGTATATAATTAATTTGAATTGAGTTCCCATTTTAGGATATTTAAACTCAAATCGTTCCTGAGCTTGTACCGTTAATGTTTGGACAAGCAATAAAAAACTAACCCAGTTATACATTTTTATCATTTTTACCGAAAAAAAGAAAAAATAATTACCCAAAAAAGAGAATTTTTACCGAAAAAAAGAAAAATTGGAACGATTATTGAAGTAATTATAATAACCTCCTTTTATTTTCCCTTTTTATAAAGATAATTCTTGCAAAAAAACATAGATTTTACATCAAGTAAATCCCAAATCTATACCTATCCATTGTATTAAATAACCTACGTCCCCCTTATAATATTTAGAGAACCCTGTTAAACTATTTCATACGAGTGATTCGATTCACTAGAAAACTATTGATTACTGTTTGAGACTAAAATCACTAACACTAAATAGTTTGTTTCCTAGTCTTCCAAATCGTATGAAATTAACACACAACCTATTTTATTAATAATAAACTTTTCTTTAAAAAATGAACAAATTTTTTAACAACACTCTTATCGTATGCTTTTGTATGGGACTATTTTTTTCTGCCCAAGCTCAAACCGATAATGCCACTGCTAGCCACGAAGTTTCCATCAAAATTCCAGAAGTTGCTATATTGGATGTAGAACCAGCCAATAATTCTTTTGCTTTAGCACCTACTAAGCCTGATGAAGCGGGACTTGCTTTAGACTTTTCCAAAGCGCTTAATTCAGATTTATGGTTAAATTATTCTTCTATTGTTGGGTCTGCTTCTGACAAAAGTCGAACAATTGACGTGAAAGTTGGAGAAGGTTCAATCCCTGATGGACTTTCATTAACCGTAACTGCAGGAGCGGATAATGGCTCTGGAGACGGAAAAATGGGAACGCCAAATGCGCTGCCTATTACATTATCTAGTACGGCACAAGAAATTATTACAGGAATTGGCAGTTGTTATACAGGCAGCCCTGAAAAAAATGGCCATCAATTGACTTATGCTTTAGCATTAAATAAAGCAGAGGGGAGTTATGGAAAAATTGATTTTGACCAATCTACTACTATAAAAATAGTTTATACTATTTCAGAATAGATGCGCTCGATGAAATAATGACCATTGCTCCAGTACTGTATCTAGTTGCTGGAGCGATGGTTATTTGCTCGTTACTGAAGATAACAAAATAGAACATTAACACTTTTCAGAGAATTTTAAACACATCTTTTGGGTAGGCTAATCATTCGCTCTATTTATAAAGTGATTGATTTCAACATTATCCAAATCTCTGAAGAAACAACACTAATATGAATAACAGTAAATATACTAAAATAGCTGCTTTCCTTATAGCCTTTTCTTTTTCTTTAATTTTTCACATTTCCGCTTATTGTAGCATTGTCGTTATTAATGGATTGACGCATATTCATGAGGCAAATAATGGCGAAATTGTAAGAGGGGTGATAGAAATTCAAAATACAGGTTTTGAAACTAGGGCAGTCCGAGTTTATCAAAAAGATTATTTATTTTCTCATTCGGGAGAAGTTTTTTATAACGAACCGAATAGTAATCCTCGCTCCAATGCGCAATGGATTGATTTTAGTCCTTCCTATTTAGAGTTAGCTCCACAACAAAAGACCGTTATTAATTATGAAATAACAATACCTACTGGACAAGAATTAACAGGTAGTTATTGGAGTGTTTTAATGGTAGAAGGTATTCTACCTATTGCGCCAGAATTACCAAAAAATGGTTTGAATATTTCTACTATTATGCGTTATGCCGTTCAAGTAGCGACTAATATTGGCGCATCGGGTACGCATAACCTCGAATTCATAGAAGCTAAATTAGATAAGATTGATGGCAATCCTGTTGGTTCTGTCGCTTTGGTCAATAGTGGAGAAAGACTATTAATGCCAGAAGTGTCTATTGAACTATTTAATGAAGAAGGTCAGTCAGTGAGTATTGTAAAAACGACGAAAAAGAAAATTTATCCTGGCACTTCGACTAGATTCTTTTTAGATTTAGGAGATTTGCCAGAAGGAACTTATCAAGCAGTTGTTTTAGCTGATTGTTCAGAAGAAGACGTGTTTGGACTTAATTTATCTTTGGCTTTAGGGGATGATTAAATCTTTATTGCTATTTTTATTCTTCTGCTTATGCTCGGTTAATTTACAGGGGAATGAGATAGTTATTCAACTGGCACATCAATCGACTTTGACTTCTGAACCGGGAAAAGTCAATAATTTTTCGGTTGTTTTACTTAATAATGGGGATAATGCAACTAAATTACGCCCTTATTTGGATTTACCAGAAGGTTGGAAAACCATTACTAATATGGGTTCTTTTTCCCTTAAAGGGAATGAAAGGGACGTTAAAATTATTAGTTTTATAGTTCCTGCCAAGGCCTTAGCTGGTGCTTATGAAATAACTTATCGTTTAATAGATAGTCAAGTTCCTACAACTGAATTTGTGGAGAAAATTACAATTAATGTTCAAGCAACCAATAAACTAAAAGTGATTCCTTTAACAACTCCTTCTACAGTGTTGGCAGGGGCGAAGATTAGTGGACAATTTTTGGTAAAGAACAATAGCAACCAAGCGCAGACGATTTTTTTGTCTACTGATAATGCTAAAATTACAGGAGAAACAACGCTTCAATTACCCGCATTTTCTAGTCAAAAAGTAACGATTGAAATGGCTACTTTTGGTGCAATAAGAAAAGAAAGTAGACTAAATACCTATTTGAAAGCGACTATAAAAGGTAGTGATATTCATAAAATTGCCTATCTACACAATCAGGTGCTACCCAGTATTGAATATGAAGTAGACGATATGCGTAAATTACCTGGTTATACCAGCCTCAATTATATTCATCGACAATTTAGTGATGGTCGGACAGGACGAGGTTGGCAAGGAGAATTATTTTTACAAGGCACTATTGACGAAAAAGAAGAAAAAGAGGTGACCCTTAGTTTAAGAGGGCCTAACCAACAAGATGGAGCTGAATTAACCCTATATGACCAATATTTTGCTAGTTATAAAACCAAATCATTTAGCGTAATTGCTGGTGATAATAGTTATGCACTAAGTACCTTAACAGAATTTTCTAGAAATGGCCGAGGTATTCAAGCCGAAGGCTATTTTGGCACGGCTACCGTCGGTGCTTTTTATGTGAAACCTCGTTTTTTTGCTGAAGTTAACCAAGAAATAGGGGTGTTTATACAAAATGAATTTAATGCAAGAACGAGCCTAAGATTCAATTATTTACACAAACAAACGGCGAATAACCAAGGAATTGCTTCGACAATGAGTGTTTCTGGCCAATTTAACCCTTTTAAAAATACGTTTTTTTTAGGGGAAATTGCTGCTGGGAATTCAGGGAATGCATTTTTCCTAAAGGCTCAGACTAGACTTTTAAACCGCTTTCAATTTAATGGGAACTTCATTTATGCCAGCCCTAATTTTGCAGGTTATTTTCAGAATACCTTAAACCTAATTGGGAATGCAAGTTATAAAATAACTAAGAAAGCAAGTCTAGTAGCGGGTATTTTTCAGGATAGTAAAAATGCCGCTTTAGATACCCTGATTGATGCGGCACCTCTTTCTGACCGAAGACATGTTGGCATCCGTTATCGTTTGGCGCTTAATTCGTTATTCCAATTGAATCTTCGACAAAATGAAATAGAAGACCGCTTACCACAAAAGCAATTTTTTAGGAAAGAGCAACTTATTGCCGCAAGTATCAATCATAAAATTCGAGCCTTTAATTTTAGCCTTACAGGAGAATATGGTCAATCTAAAAATTTCCTACAGACACAAGAAGCAGACTTTAAAAAAGTATTTCGTGGGTATTTAGATATGGGCGTTAAAATCCGACATTTTTCACTTCGGCTATTTAGTCAATATTACAACGAAAATAGTTTAGAATTACCCAGTCAAAAACAATTACTATTTGGAGGGGCCATCTCAGGAACGATTAAAGAACACACCCAATTTAAAGTGCGCTACCAAAATGATTTTGAGGCAGAAGCTTATTATAAAAATAGAAATGCCTTTGACTTTTTTCTCACGCATCAAATTCGCAAAAATCAACAGTTGATTTTAAACGCTCGTCAAACGATTCAACGAAATACTTTAAATAATCGCGATTTTTCTTTTTCTGCAAAATACGTTTATCAATTTGATATTCGATTAGAAAAAAAACCATCTACAGGAAATGTCTACGGACAAATTCAAAAGAAAAATAATACTTCGGCTAAAGGAATTATTGTCTTAATGAATGGTAAACGAGCGATTACAGATGAAGCAGGTCATTTTCAATTTAAATCGGTTAAACCCGGTAAGTATCCAATAATGCTAGACCCTGCTACTTTGGCTTTACACGAAATTTTAGCAGATAGTGCTTTGCACATCGTTGAAGTATTACCAGAGGCCAATCAGCACATTAACTTAACCTTAATTGAAAGCGGCGCTATTATTGGAGGTATAGAATTTAAACAGACCAATCAAAAAGCTCAATTAATTGCTTTTAAGACGGTAGGAAATCTACTACTAGAAGCCAGTAATGGCAAAGAGATTCGACGAACTTTTACAGATGATAATGGTCAATATAAATTTGGCGATTTAAAACCTGGCACTTGGAAAGTAGAAGTATTAAAACGGGGTATGGACAAAAAATTAAAAATTGCGCAAACTCGTTTTATGATTGACATTAAAGCAGGCGAAGCAGTAACTGTTCCTATTATTATTCAGGAAAAGAAACGAAATATTCAATTCAAACGATTGATTCAATTATCGGATGATGATGGATAATTGTTAGTAGTGACAATATTCATCACTCTTTAATAATTATTATAATTTGCTGGTTGCGCATCTCAAATTGTCGTTCGTAGCTTAGACCTCTGGTCTGAGTAGGTATGCCAAGGCTACTCAGACCAGAGGTCTAAGCTACTTTTAATGTGAAATTTTGAGATGTACCCGTTGCTGGTTGCGGTAGAATAACTAGTGGTTCAAATCATAAATCCTTGACAAGTTAAATCGGCGTCTTTTTCCGCTATGCTGCGTTATTTTTTCCTCAAATAGCACGGCTATTCTTAAAAAAAATGCCTTGCCTAGCAAAAAAATACACTCGATTAAACTATC
>JBGCFJ010000810.1:0-9800 GCA_045106885.1 Saprospiraceae bacterium | reverse complement strand
AATACCCTCAATTCCATTATCTAAAATATCCCCACAAACACTTAATTCGTTTAAATCAAATCCAGCAGCTAATGCATCACATGGATTATCAAAGGATACTTCATTTCCAGCTGCATCTGTCCCACAGATTGGTAGATTAATGCCTAGTTCATCACAATCTAGAGAGTCTAATAAGCCCATTCCACCATCACAAAAGACCAATTCGTCAAAGGATAAACCGCTAGTTAAGGCATCACAAATTTCTAATTCTTTAGTATCTCCTGTTTCGTCTGTTACACAAACGGTAAACGGAACATCACTAGCCAAATCTTCACAATCAAAATTATCTAGGATTCCATCTAATCCTCCATCTAAAATATCATTACAAACACTTAATTGGTCTAAAGCTATTCCTGCGTCTAAAGCAGCACAAGGATTATCAAACGTAACTTCGTTGCCGTCTGCATCTGTGCCACAAACTGGAATATTAATGCCTAATTCATCACAATCTATAGAATCTAATAAACCCATTCCGCCGTCGCATAAGACCAAATTATCAAAGGATAAACCGCTAGTCAAGGCTTCACATAATTCTACTTCGTTGGTGTTTCCTGCGTCATCTGTTATACAAACGGTAAAAGGAACGTCTACCTCTAAACTCTCACAATCAAAACCGCCAATTCCATCACCTCCAAGAATACCGTCACATAAATTCAGTTGATTTAATTCAAAACCAGCACTTAATGCATCACAAGGATTATCAAAATTTACTTCATTTCCATTCGCATCTATTCCACAAACAGGGAGATTGATGCCCAATCCTTCACAATCCAAGGAATCTAAATCGCCAAGACTACTTAAATCATCACAAAATTCTATTTGACTAATTGGGTAGCCTTCATCTAAGGCATCACATAAAGGTAAATTAAGTGCTTCCCCATCCGCATTTGTCACACAAACAGTAATCGGTAAATCAAAACCTAATTCGCCACAGTTAAATCCGCCACCAATTCCAAGACCACCGCCGTCGATTGGCAAACCATCACAAAGCGTTAATTGACTTAATTTAATGCCACTATCTAATGCTGCACAAGCATTGTCATATTCCGTTACATTTCCGTTGTCTTCGACTACACAAACTGCTATATCTAAGCCTAATGCCTCACAATTCAAGAAATCAGGTAAACCACCATAATCACCATCGTCGTCCTCCTCATTTTCCTCTTCGTCCTCTTCTTCTTCATTATTATCTGTATCATCGTCCTCCTCCTCTGTTTCTTCTCCTGTGATAATACTTGGGTCACAAACTAAAAAATTAGCCGTTACTTTTGTTCCTTCTTTTTCAAAGGCTTCAATCAATGACTTATCAGTACATCTATCAATAACAGTTACTTCAAATTGCACATTTTCCGTTGCAGGAATATCAAAAGTATGACTGTATTTTCCTGAAAAGGAAGTTTTGACAGTTGCTAAATATTTCCCTTCGCCATCTGCAATACTTACTTCATAAAAAGGTAGTGGAACAGATGTTTGAACTAAGGATACTTTGCCAGAAATGGTGAAATCCGCAGCCATCAAATTGGTTGTGGCAAATAGAAGCCCCAGCAAAAGGCCAAAAAATGGTAAACACTTTTTCATTTTGTGTAATTTTTAAATCAATTCCTATGCTCAAAATATTTTGAGTATAGCTTGTGTTTTGGTTAAACAAATCGGGATTGTAAGTTTATATTACTTGCTGAACTATTTACCATTTTCATGTATATAACGGTTTGGTAAAATATAGATAGACTTCAGCCCTGCAAAAATGAAGGTACTTCAGAGAATAAAAAAGAATAAAAAATGAGGTTTGTACAGGTAAGTAGAGTAGGTGATTCTTTCTAATTTATTGATAATTAATCATCTATGATTCTATTGTATTTGAAAATGCTAAGTGGATATTAGATTTGTATTGCTAATATTTTAGATAAATGACAAGTATTAGGCAAAAAGAAGAGCAGGAAGTTGCTAAAATAATTAGAAGATGCTTAGAAAAGCGATAAAAAAGGAAAATAAGGGGTTGTTTTTTCTTTGGATTGCAGCTCCTAAAAACAGAAAAATCGGAAAGACTTTTAATTAAAGTCTTTAACCGATTTTCCATTATATTATTTGGTTAGGTAACTATGCTGTAAAGTTAGGTAAATCGAACTAATTTTTCTATGTATTTATTAAAATTAGAAAAAAAGCAATAAAAAATAGTTTTGATTAGAATATTATTCTATTTTTGATAGTAAAAAAAAGCTAGAATAGAAAATTTTTCTACTAAGTAAAAACTGAATTGATGGAATTAAAATTGGATGCTATTGACCAGAAATTATTGATGCTGTTACAACAAGATTGTCGGATGAAAATTAAAGATTTGGCAGTGCAATTAAATCTATCTACTACGCCTACTTTTGAACGGATTAAAAAACTAGAACGGGCAGGAATTATTGATAGTTATGTAGCGGTACTCAATCCTGAAAAGGTAGGAAAAAAATTAAATGCCTATGTACATGTTTTTTTAAAGGAACATTCAAAAAAAATAGTCCAACAATTTACCAGTATGGTTATTGAATTTCCTGAAGTTTTGGAATGTCATTATGTAACTGGTGGGGCTGATTTTATTCTAAAAGTACTGGTCAATAATATTGAAGAATATAACCACTTTCTATTAGAAAAATTAGTGACCATTCCAAATATTGGTCGGACAGAGTCCTTTTTGTCGCTTTCGGTAGAGAAAAAGACGACGATGATTGAGTTGAGAGGGAAGAAAGGCTGAAAGGCGGAAGGGCGGAGAGGCTGAAAGGCTGAAAGGGCTAAATGTGCTATATTTTAGAAATTGAATGTTTATTATGAGGCGTGTACGAAGTTTTTATTTTGACGCTGATTTCGCTGTTTGAAGTTATGATGCGTTATGTTAATAAGTTATCAAAACATAAAAAATCATAAAAATCAGTGAAATCAGCGTCAAAAAATAATCATTTTCAGGGCTTTTTTTTCCGTCCCTTCGCCCTTCCGCCTCTCTGCCCCTTCGCCTTTCCGCCTTATCGCCTCTCCACCTTTATACCTCTATACCTTTGCCCCTTTCTTCCTTTCCCCTATCTTTGCAAAAAAATTAAGACATTGAAGACTAAGACAACAAGACAAGATAAGGTTAACGTGATTACATTAGGTTGTTCTAAGAACCTCGTAGATTCTGAGAACTTGATTACGCAATTAAAAGGCAATGATTTTGAGGTAACGCATGAAAGCGAAACTGATGACGCAAATGTTGTGATTGTCAACACCTGTGGATTTATTGATTTAGCGAAAGAAGAATCGGTCAATACTATTTTGCAATATGCGGATGTGAAGAAAAAGGGGGGTATTGAAAAATTGTATGTAACAGGTTGTTTATCAGAACGCTATAAAAGCAATTTGGAAGAAGAAATTCCAGAAGTAGATGCCTATTTTGGTACGCTGGAATTACCAGGATTGCTGCAAAAATTGAACGCAGATTATAAGCATGAATTAATTGGCGAACGTTGGACGACAACGCCGATGCACTTTGCTTATTTAAAAATATCCGAAGGTTGTAATCGAACCTGTTCTTTTTGTGCCATTCCGTTGATGAGAGGAAAGCATATTTCTAGAACGATTGAATCTTTGGTCAAAGAAGCGCAAAATCTAGCGAGAAGAGGTGTCAAGGAATTGATTTTGATTGCACAGGAATTGACCTATTATGGGTTAGATATTTATAAAAAGAGAGAATTACCTAAATTATTAGAAGCTTTATCTGAGGTGGAAGGGATTGAGTGGATTCGTTTGCATTATGCTTATCCAAGTAAATTTCCGATGGAGATTTTTGAGGTCATGGCTAGATTGCCAAAAGTGAATAATTATTTGGACATTCCGCTACAACATGCGAGTGATACGGTTTTAGCAAGAATGCGACGACAGATTACTCGAAAAGAAACGACGGAATTGATTAGAATCGCTAGAGAAAAAGTACCGAATATTACCATTAGAACCACTTTCTTAGTTGGTTATCCTGGCGAAACGGAGGAAGAATTTGAAGAACTCGTTGATTTTGTAGAAGAAATGCAATTTGATAGAGTAGGGGTTTTTCAATATTCGCATGAAGAAAATACCATTGCTTACGATGTAGAAGATGATGTTTCTGCGGAGGAAAAAGCAGAAAGGTCTAATCGTTTAATGGCAGTCCAACAAAATATTTCATTAGCAAAAAATGAAGCTAAAATAGGGCAAACTTTTAAAGTATTATTTGATAGAAAAGAGGGGGAATATTTTGTCGGTCGAACTGCCGCTGATTCTCCAGAAGTCGATAATGAAGTGTTGGTGAGTGCTGCGGATAATTACCTAAGAATTGGTGATTTTGCGAATATTACGATAACAGATGCCAATGATTACGATTTATTTGGAACAATTGCTACTTCTTAATGTTAGTATTTGATTAATGGTAGTAGACGTATAGATGATGAGTTAATGAGATGAATAAAGTTATGAGGTTGGTGAGTTAATGAGCTTGATAAGGTCATGAGAGAACGATTCCCCTCATTAACTCAAAAAGTACTATCTATCAACAACTAATCAATGCTTATTTATGGATATTTTTGAAAAAGCAACTCCGCCTGTCCAGGTAGCTATTTCTGTTGGCTTGGGCCTATTTTTTATGTTGACCTGTTTGATGTTTGAAGATACCTTAGCACTGAGACCTGAACGTCCTTGGGTTTTTGCTTCCACCTTCCTTTTGTTTTATTCCATTTTTAATGTCGTTTTTAGCTTAAATGCTGCCAATGCAGAAAAATACTGGACACAAGCTGTGCTTGGTTTTATCATTTGTGTGGGCGCATTGGGTGGCTTGGCTTACCTCATCTCTGGCTTAGGCATGAATGATGCAGGTTCGTTCAAATGGATTTTTATCGTGATTACGATTAGTTATTTAGTCTTTATGAGCATTGTGCGGGCGATGAAAGGAATTGTGGATTTTGCACAGAAAGAAGAATGGAATAGCCCTAAGATGCGGGATAAGCAGAAATGATATTTATGGAATGATGAATGATGAACTATGAATGATGAATTCGTCAAATAGGATTTATGACTTGAACCATTAGGCAAAGTGGAGAAAATAATTAGCCAGTTAGACCAGTCAATTTTTCTTCTAAGGAATTCAAAAAATGCTTGCATAATGGATTATGGACGCATTTTTTGAGATTCTTAAAAGGGAAAAAGGCGGTATAAATGGTTGATTATTTCTGCCACTTTGCCTTAGATACCCTTTTACTAAAAAAAGGAACATACTCAATGATTCACGAAAAAGCGTCTCCCATTTTCGAACTGCTGAACTATTTGGGATTATTTCTCCAAGAGAAACGCCCCATAATTTAGAACAAGAAGTAGCATAGTCTACACTAAAAGGAGTTACGGATAATCCCACATTATGGAAACAAGTTGAATCCATTTCATCATTTCCTGATAACAAAAATTTCTTGAACTTACCTCTCTTATATAATTCTATAGATTGCCTAAGCCGTTCATTTGCTACATAAATGTTTAGTTCATCATTTGGTTTATTTTCTTTACGATGTATAAAAGGACCTAATACAATAGCAATCTCATAAGGTTCTTGAATATCGTGTATTTGAATGGTTTGATTTTCCCATAAATGAAGCGCAAAATACCCCAACCAATTATTTGTTAGGATTACAAAGAAAATAATGCCTACTATTTTCCATTTTTTCTTTTTTGTGAAAACAGAGAAACAGAGAATTATTACTATCCAAAATATAGGGTCAGAAAAGAAAAATTTTCATTTTTGTAATTATTCATTTGAATAGCAATAGCATTTATTGACTGAATTCATCATTCATCACTCATAGTTCATCATTCTATTTATTGGCCTCCCGCAACTTCCGAGCAATCTTCTGGTCATTATTACTCTCATAAATGGTATAATTCTCATATTTAGACGCATCATTCTCTGCCCAAATATCTTTGCCAATATTACATAGAATGACTAATTCTTCGTAGATTTTATTGCCTTGATTTACTCGGAATTCTACCGCAATATCTCGGTCAGAAACCTTGTCTTGTTGTAGATTCAAAGAATTTTCAAAATTACGGCAGGCGTCTGTCACTCGTTGAATCGCATTTTCATTAACCCCTAATTCTTCAATAAAACCTGACATTTGGCGAGCGACTCTAGCGACTCTTCGACCGCAAAATAATAATTGTGCATCGGTCATATCGCCCATCTTGGCGGTTCCAAATTTTCTATACCGTCCCGTTCGATTATTAAATTTAATCGACACTTTTATCATAATACTTCGGATAGAAGATTTTAATTTTTCTGCCGCTGCTGCCTTTTTTTCTGTCAATACCATTTGGTCCCCTACCATTTCATCATCATCGGGCAAAGCTCGAAATTTATCGCACATGGCTTTAAATTTCTTTAGCCGTTCAATATTATAACTGTATTGGTTAAAGTAAGTAATGTCTCTATGGGCATACTTAATGCGTTCCATGGATTGTAAATACAAATCTGCATCTGGAAAGTTGTATTTTCTATGTCCTGCTTGCTTTTTCATAAAATATTATGTTTTACACAAAGATAAGTACAACTTTTATTAAAGTAAATGTTTGATGAAGAAAATTTTATTAAAAAGTTTTAGTTTTTATTTTTACTCATCCTTTATTTTCTGATTTATGAGATAAAGGAAATTGCTTACCTTTGAGGATGATTTTGGGATAAAAATGGCTCAAAATGATTTAGGCGGGTTAAAAGTAGCTTAGACCTCTGGTCTGAGTAGAAAAGGGTATTTACTTTATGCTCAATTAGGAGTTCACTTGTTAGCGCATCAGCCCCAAAAAAATAATTAAACTATCAGCTAGTTTGCCAAATCCGTTGCCTTCATTTATCCGTTGGTCTGTTTTTTACCGACAGATAAATGAAGGCAACGGATAATTATCAATTTTTTAGCTGATTATCTAATACAAATTAAGCATGACAGAAAAGAAAAATACACAGTTTAACAATCATTTAAAAAAGGCGTTAAAGAGCTTAAAAATTGAGACGCTAAATGAGATGCAATTAGCTACTTTGGAAGCTGCTGATTCAGACCGAGATATTGTCTTGCGGTCACCGACAGGGACAGGTAAAACACTGGCTTTTTTATTGCCTATTTTGCAACAATTACAAGTAGGTAATCGAGAAGTGCAAGCCGTTATCTTAGCACCAACTAGAGAATTAGCTTTACAAATTGATTCGGTGGTGAGGAGTATGAAGATTCCTTTTAAAGTGAATTGTTGCTATGGTGGACATCCTGTTCGGATAGAGAAAAGGAATTTATCTCAACCACCTGCTATTTTAATTGCGACCCCAGGTAGATTAGCAGACCATATTCATCGACAACATATCAGTTTAAAATCGGCGAAATTTTTGGTACTAGATGAATTCGATAAATCGTTGGAAATAGGTTTTCAAGACGATATGGTAGATATTATCAAAGCAATGCCTGCCATTAAAAAGAGAATCTTAACTTCGGCGACCAATAGAATTGAGATTCCTCGTTTTGCAGAAGTTTATAAACCGATTAAACTTAATTTTGAGAAACCTAAAACGGAAGAGAAAAAATTAACCATTCAGGTGGTGAATTCGCCCGAAAAGGATAAGCTGAATACCCTTTATCAATTAATTTGTAATGTGGAATCGGAAGCGATGTTGGTCTTTTGTAATTATCGAGAAACGGTGGATAGAGTTAGTGATTTTTTAGCTTCAAAAGACGTTTATCATAATATTTTTCATGGAGGATTAGAACAAATTGACCGAGAAAAAACACTTTCAAGATTCAGGAACGGTAGTTATAATATATTGGTAACGACAGATTTAGCGGCAAGAGGCTTAGATATTCCTTCTATTAAATATGTGGTTCATTATCATTTAGCCAATCGAGCAGAAGATTTTACCCATAGAAATGGTCGAACTGCAAGAATGCATGCGGATGGTACAGTGTTATTATTAATGCACGAAGAAGAATATTTACCAGCCTACTTGACAGAAGATCCAACAGCATTTACTTTAACAGAAATGCCTGCTCCCCCTGCACCAAAATGGCAAACTTTATGGATTGGAAAAGGTAAAAAAGATAAGATTAATAAAATTGACATCGTCGGATTTTTGTCTAAAAAAGGGTTGTTAAAAAAAGACGAAATTGGCTTGATTGAAGTAAAGGATTTTTATTCTTTTACGGCAATTAAGCGAACTAAAATGAATCAATTATTAACAAGAATTCAAAAAGAGAAGATAAAAGGGAAAAAAGCAAGAATGGGAGCTGCAAAATAATTTTGATATTTAGGATTGATTTTTACTTGCTGGCATGGTTTTATAAATGAATAATTTAACCCCCTTTAACTGATAGCAAAAGCATAACACAAAGAATGTATACAGAAATACACTATCCTATCAATCGAATACCTGCTGAAAACTTAGATGAATACTTAGCAAAAGGGTGGTTTAGAATGGGACAAACCATCTTTACTTGTTGGTTTTTATTTATGGAAAAAGGCTTTTTTTCTGCCATCTGGATTCGACAAGATTTACAGGATTTTAAATTTAAAAAACGCTCTCGAAAATTATTAAATCGTAATGCTAAACTTTTTACCTACCAAATAGGGCCTGCCCGAATAGATTTAAAAAAAGAAAGATTATATCAAAAACATCGGGTTCGCTTTAAAACAGGCGTGCATAGAACATTGAATCAATCTTTAATGTCAGGGGCTAATTTTTCCATTTACGATACTCGCCAAATAGAGGTTTATTTGGGAGAAGAACTCGTAGCGGCAAGTTTCTTTGATGTTGGAAAAACAAGTATTGCTAGTATTAATGGGATTTTTGACCCGAAATACGACCAACACAGTTTAGGTTTTTATACCATGTTGTTAGAGATGAAATATGCTATAAAAGAAGGGAAACAATATTATTATCCTGGTTATGTCGTGCCTGGTAACCCTCGATTTGACTATAAGGCGAGGATTGGGAATGTAGATTATTACGATTTGTATAAAAAAGAATGGAAACCTTTTGACCAAATAGAAATAAAAAATATTCCTTCTCAATTATTAAAAGGAAAATTAAACTTAGTGCAATTTTATTTGAATAAAATCAACATTAAGAGTGAAATTTTTCTGTTTCCTCCTTACGAATCCTCTGGCTCAGACCCATTTTTAGAAGATTTGTTGGATCAGCCCATGTACTTGAAAATTTACTGCGATAAGTTTGTTCATTTTGAATTATTTGTCATCTATAATCTAGTGAAGCAAAAATATGAATTAGGTATTTATTATAATTTAGATGATTTTTCTGACTGGGTGGCAAGTGGGCATTTAAATGAAAAAAATGGTCCTTATTCTTTTAATATATATATGTTAGGAGAGCGACTTACCGAAGATATGGATGCTAGAGTTATTTCTAAATCGGTACATGAATTTATTTATGGATAGTTAGACAGTCAGCTTGAAAATTAATCACGTGTCGGACACCTCCAAAGGTGTCCGACACGTTCGACTAACCATTTATCAGTTTTTTAGCTGACGCTCTAGTTATAAGGATTGAAATTTTCGCATGACAATTTTAATATTTCTGACTGTAACGTTTTGCATTGAAAGATTAAGAAGAGAGAAGGGATTTTGCTAAAAGCTAAATTTCATTCTATTTATTTGGCAAAAATATCATGTCTTTATTCATTTTTGTCTCTATTCTCTGTTCTCTACTCTCTAATCTATCAAAATTCCGTTTTCAACGCAAT